>NZ_CP028105.1:3300000-3537675 GCF_003019675.1 Fusobacterium ulcerans
TATAGATACTATAGCTGCTACCTCTTCTGGTTTATATCCTTTTTCAACCACTTTTTTCAGCTCCATCATTCCATCAGGATTATGAGCTCCATCTAATACTACAAGAGGATTAGTGCTGTATCTCTCAAATCTGCACTGCCATATTACTTTTTTACTGGCTTCTTTTATTATTTCTTTAGCTATTCCTAATTCCAACGCTGCTTCATAGGCACAAAGAAAATTTTTAAATTGATAATCTCCAAATAGAGAAAATTCAAAAATATCTTCATCTATTTTTATCTCTGTTATAAATCTTTCAAAGTCAAGTTTCTCTTCAGCATTTTTATATTTTTCTAAAACATTAATCACTTCTACTTTTTCTTCATTTATAGCTTTCAAAAATTCACTATCGCTGTCTGCCACTATTACTTTAGGACACTCTTTTATTATTCCTGCTTTTTCTCTGGCAATTTTATAGATAGTATCTCCTAAATATTCTGTATGGTCTAAAGTTACATTAGTTATTATACATAGCTCTGCTTTTGTAATATTAGTAGCGTCAAATCTTCCTCCCATACCAGTTTCAAGCACTACATAATCTACTTTTTTATCTTGAAAATATTTGAACATCATAGCAGTTGTCACTTCAAAAAATGTAGGTTTCACTCCTGCATTTTCTACAGCTTTCTTCACTTCTTCATAATAATGTGCTATATCTTCATCAGATATATCTTCTCTGTCTGCTCTTATTCTTTCATTAAATTTCAATATATGTGGAGAAGTATATTTTCCTACACTATAACCTGCTTCAAGCAGTATAGTTTCTAAAGTTGTAGCTGTTGACCCTTTTCCATTAGTTCCTGCTATATGAATTATTTTATAAGAATCCTGTGGATTTCCTAATTCTTCACATATTTTTTTTATATTTTCCAAGCCTAATTTTATTCCATGCATTGAGTATGAATAGAGTTCATCTAATAATTCATTTATATCCATTTTCATCTCTCCAATAACTTCATTAAAGTCTATTCAAAATACCTTCTATTATAGTTTTTGAATTTTTAGCTGCCAATTTTACAAATTCAGGGAAATCAACTTTTGCATCATGGTTAGCTTTGTCCGATATTGCTCTTATGATAAGAAAAGGCATATTGAAAACATGACATACATGAGCCACTGCTGCTCCTTCCATCTCTGTACAATCAGCTTTAAATGTATCTCTTAACCATTTAATTCTTTCTACTGATGCAACAAATTCGTCTCCGCTTACTATACGTCCTACACACACTTTAGATTTTCCAAATTCTTTTTCTGCTACATCACAAGCTATATCGATTAACTGCTGATCTGCTTTGAATATATAAGTATCCATTCTTGGTATTTGTCCAAGTTCATATCCAAAAGCTGTACTGTCAAAGTCATGCTCTATGAGATCATTCCCTATAACTATATCTCCTATGTTAATATCTGGATTTACTCCTCCTGCTACTCCTGTAAAAAGTACTTTGTCCACTTTGAAATGATTTATCATAAGTGTAGCACAAATAGCTGCATTTACTTTTCCTATTCCACCTTCAACTAATATTACATCTTTTCCTAAAAGTTTTCCATCAAAAAATTCAAGATTCCCCATATTTTCAGATTTTATGTCACTCATTACTGCTTTTAACTCTACTACTTCCTCATTCATTGCACCAATTATACCTATTTTCATTACTTCACCTCTATGATTTTAATTATTTTTTTATTTCTATTTTCTCTAAAATTATAACATATGAACTTATTCTAAGCAATTATAATACCAAATTTTGATTTTTTGTGTTATAATGTTTCTGCTAAAAGAACAATTTTTATATAGGAGATAACTTTATGATATATAGAATACAATATTGGATAATCATGTTTTTTAGATTTATTCTTCTTCTTTTCCCTGAAAATGCCAGATTTAAATTTGCAGAATTTTTAGGTTGGTTGGGATACCATGTAGTAAAAAAAAGAAGAGAAATCGCTCTTGCTAATCTTAAACTTGCTTTTCCAGAAAAAACTGAAAAAGAGAGAGAGAGAATTGCTCTTGAATCTTTTAAAATAATGCTGAAAGCTTTCTTATGTACTTTATGGTTTGGAAAATATCTTCATGATCCTGGCAGAGTAATTATAGAAAATGTAGAAATTCTGCACAAAGCTGCTGCTGAAAATAAAGGTGTTGTAGTTTCAACACTCCATCTTGGTAATATGGAAGCTACTGTAAAAGCTGGAGAGGGATATGATATTACTACTGTTGCTAAAAAACAGAGAAATCCATATCTTGATAAATTTATAACTGAAAGCAGAAAAAATGATCTGAATCTTACAATTCTAAAAAAGAGCAAAAGAACAAGCAGAGAACTTATAGAAAGACTTAATAATAAAGGAATTATCGCTTTATTTAGCGACCATAGAGATAAAGGAGCTACTGTTACTTTCTTTGGTGAAACCACTAAAGCACCTACTGGAGCAGTTTCTCTTGCACTGAAATATGATATTCCATTTGTCTGGGGATACAATGTTATGCATGAAGATAATTCTTCTACAGTAAAAGTTGTAGAGCAGGTAGAGTTTATTAAAACAGATAATTTTAAAGAAGATGTACAGGTAAATACACAGCTTCTCATAAGTAAAATGGAAGAAGTAATAAGAGAATATCCAGAACAATGGATGTGGTTCCATGATAGATGGAATTTATACAGCAAACTTCATAAAAAAAAGAAAAAATAAAAACTATAAAAAATACAGGTGACCTGCAAGGAGTGCAACAATTTTAATGTTGTAACTCAGTAATTACAGAAGTTAGAATTACTACTTCTTAAGATTACTGGAAATTTAATTCCGCTTTTTAGTCACCTGTATTTTTTATTTGCTAAATTCTAAAAATTATATATATAGTCCATAATTATATTTCCAGCTATATCTAAGTCTTTTTCTCTGACATCCTCCACTGCATTATGGCTTATTCCATCTACACATCTTACAAAAAGCATTCCCATTTCAGCAATATTTGCCATCTCCTGAGCATCATGCCCTGCACCGCTTGGAAGTTTAAAAACAGGAATATTCTGTCTTATAAAACTTTTCTCCAAAGCTTCCATCACTGATGGACTGCAAGCTGTTTCCATTATTTTATTTGTCATTTCAATAGAGTATGACATTCCTCTTCTTTCAACTGTTTCTTTTATAATATTTTCTATTTTTTCCATAGTATCTACTAAAATAGTGTTTTTCATAGCTCTTATATCAATAGTAAATTCTGCTTCTCCTGGTATTACATTTACTGCTCCTGGGAGAACAGATACTTTCCCAAATGTTAACACCATCTCTCCAAGCTCTTCTGCAAGTTTTGTACTTTTATATATTATTTCAGCCATTGCAGTTCCAGCATCTTTTCTCATTTTCATGGGTATAGTACCAGAATGTCCTGCCTGTCCCTTTATATTTACAAGATATCTGTTGCATGATTGAATAGCAGTTACTATCCCTACTACAAGATTTTCAAATTCAAGTACTGGCCCCTGCTCTATATGAATCTCTAAAAAAGTGTCTATCTCTTCTTTTTTCATTTTACATTCATCCATTTTTTCAGGATCAAAACCACATTCCTTCATAGCATCTCTAAGTTTTTTACCTCTGTATTCCAATTCTAAAAGATATTCTTTAAAAGTCCCAGCCACTGCTTTACTTGTTAAACAGGCTGCTCCATATGTAGTTCCTTCTTCATATGCAAATGATATTATTTTTACATTACAGTTTAATTCTCCATGTTCTTTAAGAAGATTTTTTATACATACTATTGGAAGTATTACCCCTAATATTCCATCAAATTTTCCACCATCTTCTACACTATCCTGATGTGATCCCAACACAAGAGTTTTTGCCTTTGGATTTTGGCTTTTATATTCTCCAATAAGATTTCCTACTCCATCTATTTTAGTTGCAAGCCCTGCTTCTTTCATCCAACCTTCTATAATATCTCTAGCCTCTAAATATTCTTTTGTTAAATACAATCTTGTTACCCCTTTAGAAGGCTCACTTATCTTGCTCAATTCATTTAATTTATCCAGTATTTCTTTTCCTGTATTCAAAGTATTCTCCCCCTTTATTTCAAAAAAGAGCCCAGCTGATGCCAGACTCTTTTTATTCAATTAATTAATCATTTAATTTAAGAACTGAAACGAATGCTTCCTGAGGAATTTCAACATTTCCTATACTCTTCATTCTTTTCTTTCCTTCTTTTTGCTTTTCAAGAAGTTTTTTCTTTCTTGTGATATCTCCACCATAACATTTAGCTATAACGTTCTTTCTAAAAGCTTTTATAGTTTCTCTTGCTATAACTTTTGATCCCAATGCTGCCTGGATAGGTATTTCAAACTGCTGTCTTGGAATAACTTCTCTAAGCTTTTCACAGATAGCTCTACCTCTTGAATAAGCTCCATCTCTGTGTGCTATAAATGAGAAGGCATCCACTGGTTTTCCAGATACAAGTATATCAACTTTTACAAGATCAGATTCCTTATATCCTACAAGTTCATATTCAAATGAAGCATAACCTTTAGTTCTTGATTTCAATTTATCATAGAAGTCAATTACAATTTCAGCAAGTGGCAATTCATAAGTAAGAAGCGATCTAGTATCATCTATAAAGTCCATTCCTATAAATATACCCCTCTTCTCCTGACAAAGCTCCATTACATTTCCCACATATTCTTTTGGTACTATTACTTTTCCTCTTATGAAAGGCTCTTCTACAGATAGTCTTCCTTTTCCAGGATCTGGAAATTCACAAGGGTTGTCTATAACAAGAACATTTCCCTTATCCATATTTACTTTATATTCAACTGATGGAGTAGTCGAGATAAGATCTATATCATACTCTCTTCTCAATCTTTCAACAATTATTTCCATATGTAAAAGACCAAGGAATCCACATCTAAATCCAAACCCCAGTGCTAATGAAGTTTCTGGTACATATGTAAGAGAAGCATCATTTAGTTGCAATTTCTCAAGAGCATCTCTCAAATCTTCATAATCATCTGTAAATAATGGATAAATCCCAGCAAAAACCATTGACTGAGCTGGTTTAAATCCTTCAAGTGGGAACATACAAGGCTCTTTAGCATTAGTTACAGTATCCCCTACTCTTGTATCATGAATAGTTTTTACCCCTGTAATAATATATCCAACTGACCCTGAAGTAAGTCCATCTTTTGGTTTCATAGTTGGTGAAAATACTCCAACTTCTAATACATCAAATTCTTTTTCTGTAGACCAGATTTTTATCTTGTCACCTTTTTTGATAGATCCATCTAAAACTTTTACATATGTAATAACTCCTCTATAATCATCAAATTTAGAGTCAAAAATCAAAGCTTTCAATGGAGCTTCTTCATCATATGCTGGAGCTGGTACTTTAGCTACTATTGCTTCAAGTAAGTCATCTATTCCTATTCCAGTTTTTCCAGAACACATTACAGCGTCATCAGCTGGAAGACCTATTATATCTTCTATTTCATGTTTTACTTTTTCTGGATCAGCTGCTGGAAGGTCAATCTTATTAATTACAGGTACTACTTCCAGATTATTTTCTATAGCCAAGTATACATTGGCAAGTGTCTGTGCTTCTACTCCTTGAGCTGCGTCTACTACCAGAAGAGCTCCTTCACAAGCTGCCAGTGATCTAGATACCTCATAAATAAAGTCCACATGTCCCGGAGTATCTATAAGGTTTAATTCATATTCTATTCCATCTTTTGCTTTATAGTATAAAGTAACTGCTTGAGCTTTTATTGTTATTCCCTTTTCTCTTTCCAAATCCATAGAGTCAAGAAGCTGCTCTTTCATTTCTCTTTTAGTTACAGTTCCTGTAAACTCTAACAATCTATCTGCTATTGTTGATTTACCATGATCTATATGAGCAATTATCGAAAAGTTTCTCTTATGCTTTTGCAACATAAATTTCCTCCTAATTATTTTATCGCTTACACAACATTATAAAAGATTATCCAAAAAAAATCAACTAAAAACGAAGCCTCTTATATGGTATAATTAATGAAAACCTATTTTTAGAAAGGAATTTTATGGATTTTAAAGTAACTGTAACAAGAAAAAAGATAAAAAATATAATAATAAAAATAAATTCAAATGGTGAAGTATTGGTATCTGCACCTAAAAGAGTGCCTCAAAAATATATAGAACAGCTCATTATGCAGAAAGAAAAATGGATAATTGAAAAAATTAATTCTATCAGCCAATATTATTCTAATAGAAGACCTATTTCTTATGTAAATGGTGATGAAATTTTCTATCTTGGAAAAAAATATATTTTAGAAATTATTCCTGCTGAGAAAAATTTTGTAGAACAGGATGAGGAAAAAATATATATTTATTGTAAAAAATCTGAATCAGCAGATGAAAAAAAGAAAGTTCTTGAGAAATGGTTTAGGGAAAAAATCTCTTCCATTTTAGAAAAACTTACTGTAGAAACAGGAGAAAAAGTTGGATATCTTCCTAAAGAAATAAAAGTAAGAAGCATGAAAAGCAGATGGGGTTCTTGTAATACTACAAGAAAAATAATTACATACAATCTCCATCTTATAGAAAAGCCTCTTTCAGCTATTGAATATGTAGTTCTACATGAACTTTCACATCTTCCATACCCTCATCATCAAAAAGAGTTTTGGAATTTTGTAGAGAAATATATGCCTGACTGGAAATTAAGAAAAAAGATTCTAAATAATAAGGCGTAATACTTATAAAAGAATACTTTGAAAAAAAGAAAAAATAATGTATACTTAAATAGATATCTATACAGCTTTGCTTTATAAATATTATAATTTCTAATTTTAAAGATAAATTATAACATTCGGAGGATATATGCTATTAAAAAATAAAAGATTTTTACCTTTATTTATAACCCAATTTTTTGGAGCTTTCAATGACAATATGCTGAAAACAGCTATTATGGCTTTTATTACTTATAATCTTACATTAAATAGAGATCATGAAGGAATGCTGCTGAATTTTATTTCTATTCTCTTTATTCTTCCTTTTTTCTTTTTATCTGCCACTGCTGGACAGTTAGCTGATAAATATCATAGAGATAAAATTGCTAAAATTTTAAAATGTGCAGAATTTATACTGATGGTCCTTACTGCTATTGCAGTTTTCTTTAAGTTTTATTCTGGACTTATCATTATATTATTTTTTATGAGCATACAGTCTGCTTTCTTTGGTCCTGTTAAATATTCTATTATTCCTCAGCATCTTGAAGAGTGCGAATTAATAGAAGGAAATGCCATAATAGATGGAGCTACATATTTTTCAATATTACTTGGAACTATTTTAGGAGCTCATATTACTTCCCCAGAGATAACTGTTGGAATACTTGTATTTTGCTCTCTTCTTGGTATGCTCAGCAGTTTTAAGATTCCCTCTGCTCCAGCTCCAAGACCTGATTTAACTATGAGCTTTAATATTTTTAAAACTATAAAATTAACATTAAAGAAAATATCTGAAATAAGAAGTATATACATAACTATTTTAGGACTTTCATGGTTCTGGGCACTTGGTGCAGTTATCCTTACACAGCTCTATCCTATGTGCAGTGATCTGTTAGGGCTTTCAAGAAATGCTGTTGCTGTATTTATGTTTATTTTTTCATTAGGTATGGCTGCTGGGACATTTATTTGTACAAAAGTAATGAGAGGAATTGTTCATCCTACATTTGTTCCCCTTAGTTCTATTGGAATAGGAATTGCCACTTTTTTCCTTTATCTCTTTACTAAGGACTATATCACTCCTGAAAGTCAAATTAGGACAGTTGCATTTTTTAAATCTTTACCTGGAATAAAATTATCTTTTGTTCTATTTTTCCTTGCCTTTTTTGGTGGTATGTATATAGTTCCTTTAAATGCTTTTTTACAAAATAAAGCACCAAAAAAATATCTGGCTACTATCATAGCTGGAAACAATATAATGAATGCTGTTGGAATAGTAATTTTCTCTGCTGTTGTTCTTGGACTGTTTAAAATAGGATTTATTTTATCAGATATATTTTTCCTTATATCAATTATATGTTTATGTGTTTCTCTATACATACTTACTATTATTCCTGACGCTCTTCCAAGATCTATGGCACAAAGCATTCTCTCTCTTATATTTAAGATGGAGGTTACTGGTCTGGAAAACTATGAAAAAGCTGGAAAAAGAGTTCTTATAATAGCAAATCACACTTCTTTGCTGGATGGATTGCTTGTTGCTTCTTTCATGCCGGAAAAATTGATATTTGCAATTAATACAACAATTGTTAAAAAATGGTGGATCAGAATATTTAAGCCAGTAGTAAAGCTTTATCCTATTGATCCTACAAACCCTTTAGCATTAAAAAATCTTATTAATGAATTAAAAAATAATGAAAAATGTATCATATTCCCAGAGGGCAGAATAACTGTAACAGGTTCTCTGATGAAAGTATATGAAGGAGCTGGAGTAGTGGCTTTAAAAGCCAATGCCAACATTCTCCCAATCAGAATAGATGGTGCTCAGTATTCAAAGTTTTCATATTTAAAAACTAAATTTAAAACTAAGTTTTTCCCTAGAATAAAAATTACAATACTTCCTCCTACTAAGATAAAATTATCTGAAGAAGATAAAGGAAGTGCAAAAAGAGAAAAAATAGGAGATCAGCTTTATGAAATTATGACTTCTATGATTTTTAAATCTTCTCCTGTAAAAGAAAATATTTTCAAATCATTGCTGAATGCAGTTAAAATACATGGTAAAAAACATATGATTGCAGAAGATATTTCCAGACAGCCTATGAGTTATAAAAATTTCATATTAAAATCATATGTTATTGGAGAAGCTGTAAAAAGGAATTTTAAAGAAAAAAATATTGGTTTGATTCTTCCAAATTCTGTAATAAATGCTCTGGTATTCTTTGGACTGCAATGTGCTGCCAAGATTCCTGCTATGATTAATTTTACTCAGGGAAAAAGTCAAATATTATCATGTATAAAAACTGCTGAAATATCAACAGTTCTTACAGCTAAAAGAATGATAGAGATGCTCCAATTAGAAGATCTTATTGATACTTTAGAGAAAAATGGGGTAAAAATTATCTATCTTGAGGAATTTCAGTCAAAGATAAATATAGCTACAAAATTATCTGGTTTCTTTAATTATCTTTTAAAGAAAGTTCCTCAAACTAGCTCTAATGACCCTTGTACTATTCTTTTTACATCAGGATCAGAAGGAGTTCCAAAAGCTGTACTTTTAAGCCATGAAAATTTACAGGCTAACAGATTCCAAATGAGTTCATTATTCTCATTTACAAGTCAGGATATTATGTTTAATGCTCTTCCTATGTTCCATTCATTTGGACTTGGAGTTGGAACTATCCTGCCATTGCTTTCAGGGATAAAGGTATTTTTCTATCCTTCTCCTGTACATTACAAAATAGTTCCAGAATTAGTCTATGATTCCAATGCTACAATTTTATGCGGAACAGATACATTCTTCAATGGATATGCTAAACAAGCTAATCCTTATGACTTCTATAATATAAAATATGCTATGGTAGGAGCAGAGAAATTAAAAGATTCTACTTACTATCAATGGATGGAAAGATTTGGTGTAAGAGTTTTAGAAGGATATGGAGTAACAGAAGCCAGTCCTGTTATCGCCGTAAATACTCCTATGTATCAAAAAAGAGGCAGTGTAGGAAGACTTTTACCTGATATAGAATATAAGCTGGAAGCTATTCCGGGAATAGAAAAAGGTGGAAGACTATGGATAAAAGGAAAAAATATCATGCTTGGTTACTTGAAAGATGGAAAAATAGTTCAGCCAGAAGGTGGATGGTATGATACTGGAGATATTGTAGATATTGATGAAAATAAATTTGTTACTATTTTGGGAAGAGCTAAAAGATTTGCTAAAATAGCTGGAGAGATGGTCTCTCTTACTGCTGTAGAAGATATAATAAATGGATATATCAAAGATTTTCCTAGTGCTGTTACTGCTATTCCTGATGAAAAGAAAGGGGAACAATTAGTTTTAGTCACAGAAAAAAATGATATTAACTCAAAAGAAATGTTAAACTATTTTAAAGAAAAACTTTACAGCGAATTATGGGTTCCTAAAAAAATTGTTACAGTAGATAAGCTGCCTTTACTCGGTACTGGAAAAGTAGATTATGTGAAAGTTAAAGAAATAGCTGAAAGTAAATAATTAAAATTTATAAAGCAAAATAAAAATCTCTTTTAGAAATCGAATTAATTCTAAGAGAGATTTTTTATTTTAATATAGTTATTTATATAAAATCATAAATTTTAAAAATATGAATTAATGAAAGTATGAAAAAATTTAAACTTTATTAAAATTCTTTAAGTCTTTTAGTTCTTCTAATATTTCTTCTAAAGAAGTTTTCCCATCATTTATAGCCATTGCTATAAGAGTCCCCTCTACTATAGGGGCATCAGCTATTTTTATTTTAGCTCTGTCATATTCTGCATCCAAAAATTCCATAGCCATTTCACTATTCAAAATTGAACTCCCTATATCACCAAATATTAGAACTCCATCTTCTGAATAGGCATTTTCAATAGCTTCTTTTATAATCATAGGGTCTGATCCTAAATGATCTCCTGTTGTTCCACTTCCATTTATAACAGGAAAATCATATTTTTTCATTTCATTGCATAATTCAATTATTTCATGAGCAAGTTTTTTACTATGAGATACAATTACCATTCCTACCACAATAATCACTATCCTTTCAATTCATCATTTATAGTTTTTATAATTAAATATGATGAGACAGCTCCTGGATCAAGATGTCCTATACTTCTTTCTCCAAGATAGCTTGCTCTTCCTTTAGTAGCAGCTATATCTTTTGTAGATTCCATTCCAGATTTTGCTTTAAGCTCTGCAAATTCAAAACATTCTTTGACATTTGCTCCAGCATCAGCTTTTATTTTAAAAGCTTCATAAGCAGGAATTTGAGTATCAAGCATAGTCTTTTCTCCCAATACAGCCTTTCCTCTCATTTCTATTCCCTTTATCATTTCACTCCATGTTTCAGCTATTACTTCTGGAGTCATTTCTTCTTTAGTTTTAATATAAGCTGCTCCTTTCATTAAAGCGGTTCCATATAGTGCTCCTGATGCTCCTCCCACATTAGATACCAGTAGCATTGCCATTTTATTCAATATTTCAAAAGGCTTTAGAGTTTCCATAGTTGGAAGTTCTTTTTCTACCTTTTCAAATCCTCTGGCAAGATTTACACCATGATCCCCATCACCTATTTCTCTATCCAGCTCTGTAAGGTAATCTTTATTTTCAATTATTTTTTCACTTACTTTTTTTATTATTTTTAATAGTTCCATATTTTCCATCTCCTAAAATCTTTTAAATGCTGGAGTATCAGCTTTAGCTTTTAAAAGTTCTTTCATTTCATTATCTAATTTTGTTAAAGTGATTGAAAAGCCACCCATATCTAAAGATGTCATATAGTTCCCAACAATTGTATCAACTGCTTTAATGTTTTTTTCTTCTAATACTTGAGCTACTCTGTTGTTAATTATAAAAAGTTCCATTAAAGTAGTTTCTCCAAGTCCATTTATTAATACTGCAACTTCATCATTTTCTTTTAAATCAGATTCCTTAAATATTTTCTCTAAAATATGATCTACATGAACATCTGCTGGCTGAATTTTTTCTCTGTGTGTTCCTGGCTCTCCATGAATTCCAAGTCCAATTTCTACCTCATCATCTGCTAATTCAAAGCTTAATTTTCCAGTAGTTGGCACCATGCATGGTTCTAATGCCATTCCCAATGTTTTCGTTCTTCCAATAACCTTGTTCCCTAAAGCTTCCAGCTCTCCCAGAGAATATCCTTTTTCTGCTGCTGCTCCAACCATTTTATGTACTAAAACTGTTCCTGCTATTCCTCTTCTTCCCACAGTATATGTACTATTTTCTACAGCGATATCATCATCAACTACTATTTTTTTTACTTCTATTTCTTCCATTGCAGCCATTTCAGCTGCCATTTCAAAATTCATTACATCTCCACTATAGTTTTTTATTATCAACAAAACTCCAGCTCCACTATTTACAGCTTTTATTGCTTCATAAACTTTGTCAGCACTAGGTGATGTAAATACTTCTCCAGCTACTGCTCCATCCAACATTCCATAACCAACAAATCCAGCATGTGAAGGCTCGTGTCCGCTTCCTCCTCCACTAATTAAAGCTGTTTTTCCCACTTTCTTATCTTTTCTCACTATTACTGGTAAATCTTCTACTCTTTCCAGATATTCTGGATAAGCTTTAAGCATTCCACTAACCATTTCTTCTACAATGTTCTCTGGTTTGTTAATCATTTTTTTCATAAAATTTACCTCCTGAATTTTTATTAAAAAAAGCTCAAAATAATTCCCTCATATTTCTATAAGAAAATTACCCTAAGCCTCTCCATTCACATAGCTTTATTCATTTATTAAATTTTAATCTATTTTGAAATCTTTGTCAACGTATTTAATATTTTAAAACATTTCTTTTAACATTTTTAAAGCAGTCACTGTAGTCACAGTAAGGAACACTGGCTTTATAAATCTGCTTCCTTTACTTATAGCACACCTTGAACCACATTGAGCTCCTAAAAGCATTATTATTGAAATTGGTATCCCATAAAGAAAATATACTTTCCCACTGATTCCAAATACTAAAAGGCTTGTAAAATTTCCTATTAAATTTAAAATTTTAGAGTCTCCGTTAGCTTCTACAAAATCATATCCAAATATTTTCATCATAAAAAAAACTAAAAATGACCCTGTCCCTGGACCTAAAAACCCATTGTAGAATCCTATGACAAAAGCCATTATCATTCCCTTTGTAACATTTGATTTAGTCAGACCTGTGAATGTACTTTCATGACCCATTTTTTTATTAGTCAATGTATAGGCAAGTACCACTATTAAAGCTGTAAATACTATATAATTAATATATTGAGGTTTTGTTCCAATTATAATTTTTACTCCAATAAATGCTCCTACAAAAGAAAATGGAGCCAATTTTTTCATAAGATTCCAATTGACTTTTCCTGACCTTGCATAGTTCACACTGCTTCCTACCCCAGAAAAAAATCCAGATAACTTATTTGTTCCTAAAGCAATATGAGGCGGCAATCCTGATGCTAAGTAAGCTGGCAGTGAAATCAAGCCCCCTCCTCCTGCTACCGAATCAATAAATGCTCCTACAAAACATAAGCAGGCTAAAATAATAAATTGACTGGTTAAAAGCTCTTTTAACATTAAAAATCTCCCCCTTTATTGTATACACTTCATTTTAACACATTTGTATTTTTTATTCTACATAAAACCAAGATTTTTAGACATAAAAAAATGGAGGAAATCCAACTGTTGAATCTCTCCCCATTTTAATTATGTATTACTATTTTACAGCAATAACTTCTATTTCAACTTTTACATCTTTTGGAAGTCTAGCAACTTCTACACATGCTCTTGCAGGTTTTACATCTCCAAGATATTCAGCATAAACTTCGTTTACAGCTGCGAAATCGTTCATATCTTTAATGAACACTCCAGCTCTTACTACATCTTTAAAAGTATATCCAGCAGCTTCAAGTATAGCTTTGATATTTTCTAGAGATTGTTTAGTTTGAGCTTTTACGCAGTCAGAAACTACAGTCATTGTTTCAGGAACAAATGGAATTTGTCCAGATACATAAAGAGTTCCATTAACTTCAATAGCTTGTGAGTATGGTCCTAAAGCAGCAGGTGCTTTTTCAGTGTGAATTATTTTTTTCATTGGTTTTTCCTCCTAAATATTTTTTATTTTAATATGATGACATATTAATGCCCTTTAATTTAAAAAAGTGACCTATGTACTAATTCTCCTCCATTTTTTACCTGCAATATCTCAGCAAGTATCTCAATTGCAATCTCTTCTGGTGTTCCGTTAGAGATTTTTAGTCCTATAGGCGCATATATATTATCTCTGATTTTAGAATTTTTTTCAAGGTTTTCTTTTAAATTTGTTATTTTTCTTTTACTCCCTATTATTCCTATATATTTAGCTCCTCTATTTTTTACTAAATCAAGCACTTTTTCATCAAGTACATGACCTCTTGTAGCTATAACTATATAAGTATTTTCAGTTATTTCTTCATTTGTAAGTATCTCATCAAAATTCCCTAAAGTAAGTTCAGGTACATCTATTTTCAGTTCTTCTCTGTCATCTATTATTTTTATATCAAATTCAAGATTTTTACCTATATTAAAAAGTTTTTGACCAATATGACCTGCCCCGCATATCAATAGTTTAGGAGAAGGGGAAAAAATTTTTATAAATCCTTTCATACTTCCACCACAATTCATACGAAGCTCATCATCAGTTGTCAGATTATATGAAAATTCTTGACTTTCTCCACTCTTCATAAGCTCTCTAGCTGTTTGAATAACTTTATATTCTATACTTCCTCCACCTATAGTCCCTATGATATCCTCTTCAAATACCCCCATTATAGCTCCTGATTTACGAGGAGTCGAACCAATAGCTTCTGTTATCATAACCAATGCTGCTTTTTTCCCCTGAGATGTTCTTTTAGATATTTCATTTAATATTTTATCTTCCATATATTATACTCCCTTTATCTTTCTTAAATAAAGAACAGCTTCTAATACAGCTCCACCTATATTTCTGGCTTTATCCGAAATTGTAAAACAATTTTCTTTTTCCTCTATTCTTGGATCTACATCTGCTATTTTCAAACCTTCTGTTACTTTATATCCATCTCTTATTATTCCTCTTAAAACTCCTGAAATTGGAGAATAAATATAATTTTCCTCTACTACAGCAATTATATCCCCTTTTTCTACAACACTTCCAATTTTTTCTATATTTTTGATGTAGCCATTAAATTCGCTGTAGATTACTCTTTCTTTTCCTATTCCAGCTATTATTCCAGGAATTCCAGTATTGGCACTTGCTGTTCCTTCCATAATAAGCCTCCCCAAATTATGCCCTCTCATAGTCTCTATAACTACATCTACATCTTCTGGAGCAGAGAATCCCGGTCCTAAAGCTACAGTTATTGGTGCCATACTTCTTTTAGTTCCAAAATTTTTCTTGGCAAGTATTCCATCAACAACTGCTATTGGTTTAAATATTTCTATACTTTTCCCTCTTGAATCAATCATTACTGGAATTATATCTTTTTCCCAGCAATTTCTTACCTCTTCCTCTGTTGCTGCACACTGAGCTCTTATACCTTCTATTTCAATATTTTTTTCATAAACAGCTTCACAAAAAGCTACTTTCCTTCTGATTGCTGATGGTTTTTCTATTTCTAAGACAAGAACTCTGAATCCGCTTCTGTGAAGTTTTTGGATAGCTCCACTGGCTATATCTCCTCCACCTCTTACTACAATGATGTCATTTACTTTTTCCATAGTCATTCTCTTCCTTATATTTTTTAAATTCTTTTATTTAAAGGATAATCCAGAATCCAGTTATTGTCAATCAAAATTATTTTTATAAAATTCTCAAAAGTATGTTATGATATAATGAAAATATAACAGTTACTTTTTTAGAAAATGAGGGAATATTATGATAGATAAAATAGGAAGAGAAATAGAATACTTGAGACTTTCCATTACCGACAGATGTAATCTCAGATGCCAATACTGTATGAGTGAAAGAAATATGAACTTTCTTCCAAGAGAAGAACTTCTCACTTTTGAAGAGATAAAAAGAGTAGTAAAGATTTTTAGTAAAATTGGAATAAAAAAAATCCGTCTTACTGGAGGAGAGCCTTTAGTCAGAAGAAATTTCTCTGACATACTAGAAAATATTAGTTCTGTTGAAGGAATTAAAGAAATAAATTTAACAACTAATGGCTTGCTTCTTGGAGAAAATTTTGAATCTCTTTTGAAAAATAAAGTAAAAAAAATAAATATAAGTTTGGATACTTTAAACCCAGTTCTATACAATGAAATTACAAGAGGAGGATCTCTTGATAAAGTTCTTAAAAATATTTTTAAAGCAATAGAATTAGGGATAGAAAGAGTAAAAATAAACATAGTCCTTATAAAAGGTAAAAATGATAATGAAATTATGGATTTTGTCAAATTCAGTGAAACTTATCCAATAGACATTCGTTTTATTGAGCTTATGCCAATTGGAGAAGGGAAAAACTTCGCTCCTATATCTAATGATGAAGTTATTAAAATAATTCAAAAAGAGAGAGAATTATTTCCTGTTAATGAAAAAATTGGTTCTGGCCCTGCTAAATATTTTAAAAGTGGTTTTTCCAAAGGAAATATAGGATTCATTGCTCCATTATCCCATAATTTTTGTGATAAATGCAATAGAATAAGGCTGACTCCTGATGGATTTTTAAAATTATGTCTCCATTGGAACAAAGGAATTGATTTGAAAAATATCATAAGAAATGGTATAACTGATGAAGAATTAGAAAACATTATCTTTAATGCCATATACAGCAAACCTGAACATCATAGTATGGATGAAGATATTGAAGAAAACATAGATAAAAGAAAGATGAATCAAATAGGAGGGTAAATTTTTAAATGGGAAAAATTCTAGCTGTATGTATCAGCGAAAAAAAAGGAACTCAGAAAATAAATATAAAAGAGGGAATATTAATAGAAAATCATGGGCTTAAAAATGATGCTCATGCTGGCAACTGGCATAGACAAGTCAGTCTTCTTTCAAATGAAAAAATATCTGATTTTATAAAAAAAGGTGGAAACGTTGATCAGGGAGATTTTGGTGAAAATCTTATAGTTGAAGGAATTGATTTAGCAAAACTTCCTATTGGAACAAAATTAAAAATCAATGAAGATATCTTACTCGAAGTAACTCAAATAGGTAAGGAATGTCATTCACACTGTGCTATATTCCATGCTGTAGGTGATTGCATCATGCCTAGAGAAGGGATTTTCACTATTGTTTTAAAGGGTGGTACAGTAAAAGTCGGAGATGAAATATCTGTAGTAAAATAGTAACAGGGAGCTTAAGCTCCCTGTTTTTTAGAATCTATACATTAGATTTACTCCATATCTAGTTGCATCTATGCTTCCTTCCTGTCTTGTTACTTCAAAGCCTATGCTGTGTCCTTCTCTTGTCTCATATTTAAGCTCTGCGCCTATTTTTATTATATCTTTTACTTTCTTTGGTTTTTCTAAGTCATAGTATCCTGCATCTGTATTTTTGATTTTCGCCTTGTTTGCTCCATCATATACTTTTCCCAGTTCATACTCTGCTGTTGCTTTTCCTATCAGACTATATTTTCCTGACTGTGCATATTTATTGAAAGCTATATCTGCTCCTACTCCTGGTCTTACTATGTACATATCTCTTGACTCTATATCCAGTTCTATTCCATCTCCACTTTCTTTGAAATCTTCAAACTTTCCATATCCTAAGTTGAATGTTCCAAATACTCCAAGATTTATTTTTTCACTATCCAATGGGATGTCATATCTTAATTTATTTTTCCATTCCACTGTTCCTGACCAGAATTTTCCTGTATTCTCATATGTTCCACTGCTCAAATGTATCTTTCTGTCTGTCTCATGATGATTTACACTTATCTCTCCTCTTGTGTAGTATTTCAAATTTTTACTATCTTTTATATAGTCTTCAAATCCTACTCCTGCATTTAGTGAGTAAACTGTTTCTTTTGATCCAGGGTCAAAATCAAATTTAGTCTGTGTAAATCCTACACTCCAGTTAGATATTCTTCCATATTTCATATGATCATACTCTTTTAATATCATTGTTCCAAGAGATTTAGATTCATAATCTTCCACTCCTGCTCTTTTGCTCTTTGTTTCTCCTCCAGTCATGATAGCTCCTATCTTCAGAGTTTCTCTTGAATAAAGTCTGTTATTTTTTAAATTTTCATATGATGTAGTGAATACTTCGTTAATATCCAACATTCTAGTTTGGATGTTTGCATATACATTTCCTCTAAGTTCATTATCAAATGTTGCTCCAAGTTCATCTTTATCTGATATCATATCCAGCGCATCAAACATTTCAAGTTCTTTATTTGCTGCTCCAGCATATATTTCATCCAATCCTTTTCCAAACTCTATAGCTTCTGTTCCTGAAAGAAGTTTCTTATATGGTATCTTTACCATTACTATTCTTATTAGATTAGGATCAGTATCATCTTTTTGTACATCTGCTATAAATGAAACTGAATGAGATATTGCTGTTATAGATCCATGATTTGGTACATTTGTAATTCCATTTAGATATTGTACTGTATACATATCATGATTGCTTCCTTGAGTTACATTTGGAAGAACTATGAACTGCCCTTTATTAAATGATTCAGCATTTATTGTTCCTATATGTCCTGCTGTACTTCCTAAAGTTATAGTTCCAAAATCAAGCGCTCCATTTACTGTTATTGTTCCTGTATTTGTAATAGTTACTCCATCTATTGAAGCTGTTGGTCCATTGATAGTTATATCTCCAACATTTGTCAGACTTCCACTACCTTCTACTACTCCTTCTCCTCCTGATATGTTTATAGTTCCTTTATTAAGAAGAACTCCATCAGTACCTAAATATATTCCTGTTCTTCCTGCTCCATTTACATTTATTGTTCCATAGTTTTCAACTGTTGCTTTATAGTCTGCATAGATTCCTTCACTGTCTGCTCCATTTACTGTAATAGTTCCTGTAGTATGGTTTCTTACTATTGAATTATCAGTAGCTGCCATTCCTCTTGAATTTGCCCCATCTACTGTAATTAATCCATAGTTTTCCAATGTTGAATACTTAGTTGCCTGCATTCCATAAGCAAGTTTTCCATCTACCTTGATATTTCCTCTATTTATTCCATGGCCTCCATCATTTGCTACCATTCCTACTCCATGGTCATTAGGTACATATATATATCCCAAAGAAGAATTTTCTACAATTCCTGATTCAGCTGCCATTCCTACAGAAATTTTTGGAGGCAGTCCTGATACTACAGTTGATTTTCCTACTGTTATATTAGCATTATTTATCATAGTTCCTGATTTTGTATACATCCCTATACTATGATCGCTTAATGACAGATTAGTATTATTTGTTCCTGTTCCTGAAGCAGAATAGATATATGATGAATCTGTTCCTACATTGATAACAGCCCCATTTGCTACTGTTATATTTCCATTTTCTGTAGCTATTCCAACAGATTCTTTTCCAGCAGTTATTGTTCCGCTGTTATGATCTACTGAAGTAGTTCCTGCTCCATAGATTCCAGCTGAATTAGTATTTCCCACTGTTATATTTCCTGTATTTGTTATCATAGTTCCATTTTTTACAAATATACCATTAGAACTATCTCCTAATCCTATATTTCCAGCATTTGATGCACTTCCCTGAAGTCCATAGATTCCCGTACTCTTTGCTCCTGTACTTTGAATAAAATTGCTGTTTGTTACAACAGTATTTTCTCCAAATATCCCTACTGCATCTTTTCCTATTTCTATATTTCCAGTGTTTGATACAGAAGTTACATTTTTACCATACATAGCCACTGCTGAATTAAGTATCAGTCCTGTATAAGCTCCATTTCCTACTTCTATTGATGAGTTGTTTATCATAGTTCCATTTTCGCTATACATACCTATACTTGAATCTCCCATAAGCTTCATAGTTCCACTATTTACAGTAGTTCCTGTACCTGTATTAATTATTCCTTTATTTTTTACAGTTGATGAGTCTATATTTCCAGAATAGTTTATATTTCCATTATTTGTAGTAAATACTCCTATAGCTTCTGTTCCTGTAAGGTCTATCTTTATTCCTGTATTCAATGCTACATTATTGTCCATAAATATTCCAGTTGATTTATTTGATACATTTAATTTATCAAGGTTTGTCACTTTAGAAATATCTCCTGTTCCTGTAAGAAATATTCCTGTTCCCTCTGTCCCAGTTGTCACTTCTCTGTTGTTGAAATCTACCAAAGAAGCTGAATCTGAAAGTGTAAGAGCTATACTTTTATTGCTCATAACTATATCAGCACCTGTGTAGTTGATTGTTCCTCCAGCGCCAAATAGTAAAGTTGAGTCTTCTCCAACTGAAGCTGTTCCGCTTATATTCATAGTTCCATCAGTTCCAACATAGTATGCTGCTGATTTATCTCCTACTGATACATGTCCTGTTGATGTTCCAACAGCAAAATTTTCAGTATACATTCCTATTGATGTATTCCCAGTAAGATTTATTGTTCCAGCATTTGTAAGAGTAGTTCCCACTCCTGTTCCTACCATAGCTTTTGCATTTATTACATTTCCATTGATAGTTCCAAGGTTAGAGTTAGTTATTGTTGCTCCACTGTCTCCTTGCAGTCCACTTGTTCCTACAGTTATAGCTGTATCATTAAGTATATTTCCTAGTGCCCCTGATACTATTACATTGGCAAAATTAATATTTACAGGAGTTCCAGATGTAAAATGAAGATTTCCATTATCCAAATACGCAAAGATACCTGCTGCTGTATTTGTTACTGTTCCTCCTGATACATTAAGATTAGCTCCATTTTTAACATAGAATCCCATGTTATTTGTTCCGCCTATATCTACTTTTCCTCCAGCACCTAAAGTAAATGTGCTTCCCTGTTCAAGTAAAGCTCCTATTCCTTTGTTTGCTGTACTTGAAGATGTAATGTTAAGTTCTCCATTGTATGTTATATTTGCTGCTACTCCTAAGTTTTCAGCAAGATATATACCTAATGCATCTTCTCCTGTTACATTTATTTTTGCTCCAAGAGTTCCAGTAATAGATGGATCTACATATATACCTATTGTTCTGTTTGCTACTGTAGAATCTCCTGTTACTGACATAGTTCCTGTATAGCTTACAGCATTATTTTTCAGATAGATTCCTATTCCTCCATCAATATCAAAGTTATATGCTGTATTTCCTGTTATATCTCCACTATTTACATAAACTCCTATCTTATTTCCTACAATTGATGGAGTTCCTGTTATAGTTCCCATATTTGTTACTGTAGAACTTGCTCCATCTAAATAGATACCTATTGTATCATCTCCTGATAAAGCCAGTGTTCCCTGATTAGAAACTGCTGCTCCATTGTCTCCATATATTCCTATTCCATCAGTATTGATAGTTTGAGCTGCTGTATTTGTAAGAAATATTCCATCAGCAAATATACTTACAAGATTATCTCCTGTATGGTTTACTGTTATATTATTTGT
The DNA here is from genome assembly GCF_003019675.1 of Fusobacterium ulcerans. Taxonomy (NCBI): domain Bacteria; kingdom Fusobacteriati; phylum Fusobacteriota; class Fusobacteriia; order Fusobacteriales; family Fusobacteriaceae; genus Fusobacterium; species Fusobacterium ulcerans. Next base: position 3,321,288 of record NZ_CP028105.1, read on the forward strand.
TACTGGATTTGTTCCCGCGTAATAAATTCCTACTCCCTTGGCAGTATTAGTATAGTTTACATTTAATGTTCCAGAAGACAGCGCTGAATCCTTAGAATACATAGCTATTCCCTGATTTCCCATAGCAATAGTTCCACTGTATCCTGCTAGATTTACTGAACTGTTTTCTGCATATACACCTGTTCCACCTGTTCCTACAGATATATTTCCACTTGTTAATGTTGAACTTCCACTATCTAATACTATACCTACTGTTCCAGAACCAGTCTGAGATATATTTGCTCCATTTAGATTTACTATACCAGTATTTTTTCCAACTACTGATGTAGTATTATTAGCAGTTCCTGTTATAGTTCCTCCATTAAGATTAACTACTGAACTTCCTCCATCAGCAAGTATTCCTACACCACTATTGACAGTCAGTGTTCCAGATGTATAGTTGATAGTTGAAGCATCTTTTCCATATAGTCCAAGATAATGAGAACCTATTGTTCCTGTATTTTCTATTGTAGATCCTTTAGCAAAGGCTCCTATACTTCCTCCTGCAAGAGTAGAATTCAGAGTTCCTGCATTTGTAAATGTAGCTCCATTTTCTGCATACACCCCAATTGATGATGAACCTCCAGAATTTATTATTCCTCCTGTACTATTTGTAAATGAAGAACCTGCCTTAGTTACAATAACCCCTACAGAATTATTTCCTGTTGATGTTATAGTACCTGTTGATGAAGAGTCTCCTCCTTTGAAGTACATTCCATATCCATCAGCTATATTTACTGTTACATTTCCACTATTTGCTACATCTGTATCTATGAAGTACGCTCCTATTCCTTTAGCATTTAATGTTATATTTCCGCTGTTAGTAAACGGCGCCAAAGTTGAACCATACATTCCTATGATTTCATCACTTCCTGATACAATTTCTATATCAGTTTTATTTTGTGCAGAACCTGTTCCATAGTATAGCCCAATAGGTCTTACTGGATCTGATCCACTTAGCGCTGTAGACGTGCTGCTTAGTTTCATTGTTCCTGTATCTGCAAAAGCGCCGCCTTTATAGTAAGCTCCTATCCCCATTTTACCACCTGTATCAGATGAAAGAGAAAGATTCATAAGCCCACTTGTTTTTGAAGTATTATCTCCATCCATATATATTCCAACAGCATTAGGAGCTGCTGTTATATTGCTTGGAGCTATTGAAGATACTGTTATATTATTTCCTGATGCATATATTCCTAATGGAATATTTCCATCAGCAAGACTTGCTGCTGTTACAACTATAGTTCCTCCATTTAATTCAATCATCCCCTGATGAGCTCCTGTTGTTTTAGCAGAGATACCTATATTTGATACTCCATTTACATTTATCGTTCCAGAGTTACTAAATGTAAAGTTTCCATTATCTGTTACATTGTGAACTCCTATATTTTCTGTTCCAGCTTCATTATGTACAACATTTATTGTTCCACTGTTTTTAAGTATAGAATCTTTACTGTAAATACCTATATTATTTTTCCCTACATTTACTATTCCACTTGTTTCATTCAATGTATTTTTAGTATTTGTCATAAATATTCCAAATCTTCTGTCTGCTGTTGATAAAGAATCTCCCAAAGTTATATTTGATGAGTTATTCAATCTTAAAGCTGTTCCAATAGTATCCTCTACATATATTCCTATTCCAGCTTTTCCTGCAACACTCATTGGAGCAGACCCATTAGTAACTTTTATCTCTCTATTTCCTGCAATACTGCTCTTTGCATATATTCCAATAGGATGTACACTTGTTGAACTGTCTCCATTTCCCTCTATTACAATATCTTTTCCAACAGTATCTACAGATGCATCCTTAGCATAAATACCTATTGCTCCACTTACTGGGGCTAAGCTGTCTCCTACTGTTACAACTCCAGTATTTACTACATTTACACCTTCAGAAATTATTCCATAAGATCCTGTAGATTTGGCTGTTATATCTCCAGAGTTTGTAAGTGTTCCTGCTCCTGTTCCGTAGATACCTACTATTGTTTCTGCACCACTAGTATTTAATACTTCCATATTCATATTATTATTAAAAGTATTTCCTGTTGTTCCTTTGAAAGCTATTCCTATAGCTGTATTCCCTGCTCCTGAAGTTCCAGCATAGTCCACTGTAAGTTTATCTGCTGCATTAGTATGAGATATGATTGTATTCCCTTCTGATTGAAGAGCTACTCCTCCCTCTTGGATTTCTATTCCATAATTTCCATTCATTTTTACATCAGAACCTTGAGCATATATTCCAACACCATTTTTACCTACTTTGATATCTCTTCCACTTCCAGAATCTTTAAGAGTAAGAGTTCCTCCAGCTCCAGTGGTATTAGTGCTTCTTATTACAATACCTTTTCCATCATCTCCAAGTGTAATAGGAGCTTCATTATGCATAGTCATCTGACTTTTAGCAGCACTATTATGATTATTTTCCATATAGATACCTATTCCATGAGTTCCAGTTATACCAATAGTTCCCTTATTGATAACCTCTCCCCATAGTCCAGCTTTTCCTGCATTTTTTCCATAAGTATCTGGTGTTCCAGAAGCATTTGTTGCAAGTACAGCTATTCCTATTCCAGAATTTGTACTACTTGAATTTGCAACTTTTATTATTCCATTGTTTATCACTTTACTTCCATTAACTCCATAAGCTCCAATTCCCTCTGAAACTTTAAGTTTTCCTAATGAATCAACATTTATATATCCAAAACTTGTGTATGCTGCTGTTGTTGAACTTCCTGGTGTGTTACTGATATCAACAATTCCTTCAATAGTATATCCAGATTCAGTATTTAATGCTGCTGTTGAATTTGATCCTAAAAGCAGACTGTTTCCATTAGCAGAAGTTATGTTATATCCGGATTTTAAAGTAACTTCTTTTCTTTCCATAATTATATCGTTAAAACCATCCCCAGAAGTTACTCCAGTTGATATATTATCTCTATTTACATTAGTTTGAATTGAAATTTTTCCTCCATCCAAACTGCTTTTATACCAATATGCTCCTGTATTTATAGCTGCAACTTTAGGGATAGTTTTTAATCCATTTACATATGTTGCTGATCCATCCCATGTTACATCAATATTTCTAAATACTCCAAGATTTACTCCATGACCAGCTAAATTTACTATCAGATTTCCCATTCCTGTATATCTTCCTGTTTCTGTTCCAATCTTTCCTGCTGCGGAATAATCATTTGAATCTCCATAGAAAGCTACACCTTTTTTTATATTTAAAATTGTATTATTTGTAAAGTTTATATTGGAAACTTGAGAACCTATTTTCTCAGAGAAAAAAGCAAGTTTATTTTCTACTTCATGCTCTATAGTTCCTCCTCCAAAATTTATTTTCCCACCTTCTTTTGCAACCAAAGCTCCATTATCTCCACTAATAATATTACTTCCTGATCCTGATATAGTAACAGTTGCTTTATCTCCTCTGGCAAAAGCACCTAAACCTGCAACATCTATTTTTCCATTGACTATAACAGAGGTATTTCCTAATCCTTTTGAAGCTCCCTCTCCAGAGATAGCGGCTGCTCCTATATTATTATTTTGATCAGCAGGCAGTGCCCCATTTGCTTTAGCAGTAATATTATCTATTATAATTGTTGTGTCAGGCTGAATGTTTGCACTTGCTCCATTTGAATCTACTATACTTCCAGCAGTATAATTATATACTCCATGTACAAAAGCACCTTTAGAGCTATACCCATCCATAATAATGTCTTTACCTGTTATTTTAGCTCCACTTTTTGCAAATAAAGCTGTACTTTTTATACTATTCATAGTAATATTTTTACCAACTTTTACCTCTGTATTAAAATCAGAAATATATTTTTGCCCTGTTACGCTCTCTCCTCTACCATATGCTTCTTTATCATATGTTCCTCCACTGAAGACCTTTCTTGGATTGAACCATACTCCTTCAGCATAAACCATAATATTGCTTTCAGCTCCACTTACAGCATTATCTGTTATTATTCCTGAAGGATTCAATTCTATAACTGAACCATTTTTTGCAACAAGTCCGATTGAATCTTTTGAATATTTCCCAAAAGTAACTTGAAATTCTGATAAATCAAAGTTTTTTATAGGATCATTGATTGAAGCATTAGTTCCTAATTGAAATGCCCCAATATCATCACCATTTTTAAGCCCCACAATTTTATCTCCATAAGCATTCACATTATCAATAGTAAAAGACAGTGTTGCTGGAAAATATTGTGCAAACCCATTTTTTAAAGTATTCATATCTGTTCTTTGTCCAGACGCTATATATAGAGCAACATTCTTATCAGATTTTACATTAGAGTTTGAACCATCATTTCCAGTTCCTTTTTGAGTTGTTCCTCCAGAAGTTCCATCTAATGTTATTCCTAAATTAGCTTTCACTACAACTTTACCTTGAAAAACAGCATTACCTGCTGGATTAGTTTTATTATCAGTAAAATAATATCCTACATTATTATCTCCTGAAAGATTTATAGTTCCTAAATCAACTATCTGACTTCCAGATGCACCAGTGACTCCACTCAATTTAGTTCTATCAGGAACATAACTAGCAAGCCATGCTCCAGCATTTCCACTTCCAACAAATTCTACAGTTCCTGCATTTTGGAACTTGATATTTCCTGGTGAAGGATAATACATCTGATATCTTCCAGGATTTGTATGATATGTAGCTGCTGGAAGTGAAGGTGGTGTCGAAACAACAGAATCACTTCCAGTCCATCTGTGTACTGACGCTGGCAAAAGATAAAAAATTGCATTGTTGCTCGTTTCAGCTTTAATATTTGTAACCCCCAAATTTATTCCTGTATTATTGCTTGATTTATCTCCACGATAAACTCCCCATTCTAATGTATCTGGTCTGCAATCAATACTGCTTGTATATCTATGCTGATTTGGAGTTACTGAACCCAACGCTAAAATAGTATTATAATTTCCAGCTATATCAATATTAACATTATTAAAATTTACAATATAATCATATTGTGATTCAACATCTGCAATTATAGTCTTTCCTTTTAAATTAATATTTACATTTTGCATTCTTACACCTGTTGTTTGTGCAAAAATTGCTGTTCCATGTTTAGATTTTTCTCCTCCTACAGTTATGTTCATATCTCTGACTAAAGCTGGAGCTCCTTGAAATATCCAAATTTGTTGAAATTTATTTAAATAAAGATTATTTGTATCTCCTGCTGCTGGCACACCTAAAGAACCATTATCAACATATGAGTAATATTGATTAGCATTAATAACTGGAAATCCATATGGGCTTACAGAAACTGTTCCTGGAGAAAACCAAGCATTTGTAGGAACAGCACTTCCTATACCAACATTTGTAGCAATATTTCTATATTCATTAGTCACAGTTCCATCTGGAGCAGTTGTAGCTACAATCTCACTTGTACTTCCATTTCCATAAATTGTATTGCTTATATTAAAAAATGGTGCATCATTTATACTTGTATTTGTATTATTTATTCCTACCCATCTTTTTATTCTTCTATCAAAATTGTTAAACCCTGATGTAGTTCCATTAGCACTAACTCCATACAGCCAATTTCCTCTTTTTCTTACATATACTTCAAAATTTGGTGCTGCTGGAGAATCTGGTGTAGTAACCACTGGATTAGGATCTTCTACTCTAGGAGGAAGATTTATTGGTACTGATATATTTAAAACAGGAGTTGATAAAGTTGGTATGTTTAGTACTCCTGGTCCAGCTACATTTATTGCCCCTATATTTACATTTATATTTGGTTCATTTACTGTTACTCTTATATCTCCTGGTGCTGTTGGTGTTGTTGGCAGTGACACAGTTGGAGTTACAACTGTTGGAGCTGTTACATTTACTGCTCCTACTGTTATTGAAGCTATTGCTGGTGATGTCACTGGTATCACTGTTGGAGCTGTTGGCACTGTAAACGCTACATTTGGAACTGTTGGTTCTATTACTACTGGTGCTTTCACCACTGGCAGAATGAATAACTTTGCCTCTGCATCATATACATTTGTATTTGAATGATAATTTCCATTCATATTTATCCAACCGCTTGAAGCATATCCACTTGTTTTATTGTTATGTGTATATTGGGCTGCTCCTAAAAGTGTTCCTTTTTCTCCTGCTACTGAGGAATTTCCATGCACCTCATTAAATCTTTTTCTTAATTTATCCATAGAAGTGTCTCCTCTTACACTTCCTTTCCAGTCTTTACTTACACTGTCAGCTTTTTTAAAGCCTCCTATCATTGAAAATCCATATGCTGGTGCTGTGGGTTTAGAATAAAAATCAGCTTCTTTCAAAAGGATTCTTGAATCCAAATTTAGTGTTTTCATCTTACTTTGATTTTCTAATAATTTCTGCTTTATAGCTTCTCTTTCTTCTTGAATCTTAATTAATAAATCCCCTTTTGTTTCATGAATCTCTTCTGCTGTTATTCCTGCTCCCAAGGCTATTCCACCTGTTATCATAAAAGCTATTAAAAGTGAAAAAGAATAACTGACTCTTCTCTTCAAAAATCTCTTTAGAGATTTTTCAATATCATTTTTTCTCATAGGTATCCTCCCCAAATTAAATTTCAGTAATTTTTTTCTAGTATTATCAGGGATATATTTGTACTTTAGTTCCTAGATATTACTTATTATAATTTTTTATTTAAATATATTCTTTAATTAAAAATTATATTTATAACAGTATTCTTTTCTCCTTTCTATTAAGATTAATCATAAAATTTAAGACATACGAAAAATCTTTTATATTCTATATTACGAAATTATAACTTCTTTAATCGACAATATAATTCGTTTGATAAAAGAACAAAACGATATTTTTTAAGAAAATTATAACATATAAACACTTTATTTTAAATATACATTTTTTATCAAGTATCCATTTAATACATTTAAAGATATTAAAATGATGTTAATTTTTTATAAATATAAAAAGATCAGCTTATCATTCCATAAACTGATCTTTAATCACCTAATATTATTAATTTTACATATCTCTTGTTACAACTACATCTACACCTGTATCAAATATATTTTTTATAACTACATCTCCTTTTTTTACTGGAGATTTCAATTCAACATCTTTTAAAAATTCCATACATTTAAAATTTAATTCTTTAGGAATAGAGTCATTAGTTTTTACAGGAACTCTGTTATGTATTCCACCTGTTATTTTTACTGTGGAAGTTATTACTCTTTTAGGGGCTGTAAGTTCTTCTTTTCCATATTTTTCTCCCCTTGGGCAGCTGTTTCCAGTTACTTCAAGAGTATCTGTGTTCACTGTAAGATGACATCCCAAAGGACAAACTATACATATCATATTTCTTTCCATTATTGTTCACCACCTGTTATTTCTACAGTCAATATCTTTCCTTCAGCTGTATCAAGTATCTTCTTAGGTATCATTATTTTTTCCATTTCTCCTGGAGCCAGATGCTGTTTTTTCAAGCTCACAAGAGTTTTATTTTCATCCTTTACTTCAAGTTTTACATTTTTATATATATTATTTACTCTCATAAAAAGTTCAAGAGCTTTATCTACATTTTCAGCTCTGAATTTTTGTGGAACTGTATATACTATTCCCTTTCCATTTGTTATCTCTCTATATTCTCCAGTTTTAGCTTCATTTTTTATATATTTTGCTGCTGCTGTTCCAGCTCTTCTAGCTTCTGCACTTACAAAATCCACTAGGTCATGTACATGAACAACATTTCCACAGGCAAATATTCCATCAGCACTTGTTTCCATCATTTCATTTACTACAAGTCCATTTGTTCTTCTGTCAATTTCCAACCCAGTTTTTCTTGAAATATCATTTTCTGGAATAAGTCCTACTGAAAGAAGAAGTGTGTCACATTCATATTCCATTTCAGTTCCAGGTATTGGCCTTCTGTTTTCATCTACTTTTGCTATAATTATCTTTTCTAATCTTTCTTTTCCTATAATATCCACAACTGTATGACTTAAATATAATGGAATATTGTAATCATCCAAGCACTGAACTATATTTCTAGTCAACCCTCCAGAGAAAGGCATAAGTTCAACAACTGCTTTGACCTCTGCTCCTTCCAGTGTAAGTCTTCTAGCCATAATAAGTCCAATATCTCCTGATCCTAAGATAAGTACTTTTTTCCCTACCATATATCCTTCCATATTGATAAATCTTTGAGCTGCTCCTGCTGTAAATATTCCTGATGGTCTGTCTCCTGGTATAGATATAGCTCCTCTTGTTCTCTCTCTGCATCCCATAGCAAGTATCACAGCTTTAGCTTCTATTATCATATATCCATCTTTAGTATTTATAGCATGTATCGTTTTATCTTCTGTAAGATCCAGTACCATTGTATCTAATTTATATTCTATATTCATCTCATAAAGCTTTTCTATAAATCTTTGAGCATATTCAGGTCCTGTAAGTTCTTCTTTAAATTCATGAAGTCCAAATCCATTATGAATACATTGCTGAAGTATTCCTCCAAGCTCTTTGTCTCTCTCTATAACTAATATGCTATCTATTCCATTTTTTCTAGCTTCTACCGCAGCAGCAAGACCTCCTGGTCCTCCACCTATCACAACTAAATCATATTTCATATCTGCATTTCCTCCCTATTTTGTCTTTCCTGTCAGAATATATGCACCTTTTTTATCTAATACTATCTCATCTAATTTTTTTCCAAGTTCTCTAGCCAGTATTTCCTGTACTCTAGGACCGCAGAATCCACCTTGGCATCTTCCTGATCCAGGTCTGCATCTCTTTTTAATACCATCTACTGTCTTAGCTCCTACCATTCTGTGAATTACATCTACTATTTCTCCTTCAGTAATATTTTCACATCTGCATATTATTCTTCCATATCTATGATCTTCAGCTATAATCTTAGCTTTTTCTTCAGGAGCAAGTTCCATAAAATGTATTTGAGGTCTGATTTGTTTGAATATTTCTTTCTTTGTCACATTTCCTAATCTATTTAATACCTGTGAAGCTATTTCTAATGCTATTGCTGGTGCTGATGACAATCCAGGAGATTTTGTTCCTGCTATATTGAAAAATCCCTCTGCATCAGAAGCCTCTCCTATTATAAAATCTCCTCTGTCACTCTCTGCTCTAAGTCCAGCAAAGTTTCTTATATTATCTCTGAAATTTATTTCTGGTATACTCTTTACAGATTGTTTTTTTATAGCGTCCATTTCGATTACGGTATTTGCTACATCTTCCTTATCATCTATATCTAAAGCTGTAGGTCCAGTTATGAGGTTTCCATGAATAGTCTGTGCTACCAGTACACCTTTTCCTAGGGCAGTTGGACACTGAAATATTACACTGTTTGTAAGAGTTCCCTGAACTTTATCCAAAAGGAAATATTCTCCTTTTCTTGGTATTATTTTAAATTGATCTTTACTTACCATTGCATTCAATTCATCAGCAAATACCCCTGATGCATTAATAACAGTTTTAGTAAGAATTTCTCTGTCTTCAAGTTTTACAAGATATCCATTTTCTAATTTTTTTATATCTAAAACTTTGCTGTCTGTCTGTACATCTACACCATTTTCAGCAGCATTTTCCAATAATTTTATAGTAAATTCCCATGGACCTATCACACCTGCTGTTGGAGCATAAAGAGCTGCAACTACTTCTTTATTTATATTAGGTTCTCTTTTTAATACCTCTGCTCCTTCTAATATTTCGATTCCAGGAATCCCATTTTTGATCCCTCTATTATATAGAACTTTCAAATGTTCTCTTTCTTCTTCTGAGAAAGCAAGAACAAATGATCCACATCTTTTAAAAGGTGCATCTATTTCTTTACAAAGGTCATCAAACATAGCATTCCCTAATGCATTATATTTTGCCATAAGTGTTCCATTTTGTGCGTCATATCCAGCATGGATTATGGCTGAGTTTGCCTTTGTTGTTCCATTAGATATGTCATGCTCTTTTTCTAAAACTATTATATCTAAATTATATTTAGATAATTCACGAGCCACTGCTGCTCCCATTATTCCACTTCCTATTACAACAACATCTACCATTGTACCCTCCCGTTCTTTTAAGAAAAAAGGGTCAAGCAAATAAGCAGGAATGATTCCCACTATATGCTTGACCCACTATGATCTCTAGTCAATATTTTCTTTTTTCTTATTATCTCTTATTTTTAGAATTTTGTCAAGCTTTTTGCTATTCTTCTTCCCATTTCATAGCTCTTCCTACAGCTTTCTTCCATCCTTTATATTTATTTTCTCTCTCTTCTTCAGGCATTTTACAAGTAAATTCTTCATCTAGTATCCATTGTTTTTTAATTTCTTCTTTAGATTCCCAGATACCCACTGCAAGTCCTGCAAGATAAGCAGCTCCTAATGCTGTAGTTTCAAGTATTACTGGTCTTCTTACAGATGTACCAAGTATTTCAGCCTGAAACTCCATTAAGAAATTATTAGCAGCAGCTCCTCCATCTACTTTCAGATGATTCAATTTGATTCCTGAATCTTCCTGCATAGCTTCTATTACATCTCTTGTCTGATAAGCTATAGACTCAAGAGTAGCTCTGATTATATGATTTTTATTTGCTCCACGAGTAAGCCCTAATATAGCTCCTCTTGCGTACATATCCCAATATGGAGCTCCCAGTCCAACAAATGCTGGTACTACATACACTCCACCATTATCTTTTACTTTTCTTGCAAAGTATTCTGTATCCTTTGATTCTCCTACAAGTTTCAACTCATCTCTTAGCCATTGAACACTTGCTCCTCCCATAAATATACTTCCTTCAAGAGCATATTCAACTTTTCCTTCAAATCCGATAGCAATAGTAGTTATAAGTCCATTATGACTTTTTACCATTTCTTCTCCTGTATTCATAAGAAGGAAACATCCAGTTCCATATGTATTTTTTGAATCTCCCTTTTCAAAACAAGCCTGTCCAAAAAGAGCTGACTGCTGGTCTCCTGCTACCCCTGCAATAGGTATTCTGTGACCTCCTGCTCCTCCAAGATTTGCATATCCAAATGTACCGCTGCTGTCTTTTACTGTTGGCAGCATTGATTCAGGAATTCCTAAAATATCAAGAAGTTTTTTATCCCATTTCAATTCTTTTATATTGTATATCATAGTTCTAGAGGCATTTGTATAATCAGTAGCATGTACTTTTCCATTAGTTAATTTCCATATAAGCCATGTATCCACTGTTCCAAATAAAAGATCTCCTTTTTCAGCTTTTTCTCTTGCTCCCTCTACATTATCAAGTATCCACTTGATCTTAGTTCCAGAGAAATAAGCATCAAGTACAAGCCCAGTATTTTCTTTAATATATTCTTCTAATCCTTCAATCTTTCTAAGGTCATCACATATTCTTGCAGTTCTTCTGCATTGCCACACTATTGCATTATATACAGGTTTTCCTGTATTTTTATCCCAAACTATTGTAGTTTCTCTTTGATTTGTTATTCCAATACCAATTATGTCATGCTGTGATATCCCTTCTTTGGCTATTACTTCTGCCAGAGTTCCACTTTGGCTTGACCATATTTCCATTGGATCATGCTCTACCCATCCTTCTTTTGGATATATCTGTGTAAACTCTTTTTGGGCTACACCAACTATTTTTTGATCACTATCAAATACTACTGCTCTCGAGCTTGTTGTCCCTTGATCTAAAGCTACAATATATTTTTTTTCCATGAAATAACCTCCTATGATTTATATACCTGAATCAAATTATCTACATCTTTATTATATTATACAAGTTATACATTTGCCAACAAAAGCATCAAAGAATAATACTCCTAAAACTGCTCCTATGATTGGTCCTATAATAGGAACCCAGGCATATTGCCAGTTTGATCCACCTTTTCCTTTTATAGGAAGAAGTGCATGAGCTATTCTAGGTCCAAGATCTCTAGCTGGATTGATAGCAAATCCTGTTGCTCCTCCAGTTGCCATTCCAATTACACAAATAAGCATTCCCACAAGGAAAGGTCCCATTCCTGATCCAACTTCATTGCTACCATATCCTATTGCAAGGATACCTACTACCAGAATAGTTGTCCCAACTATTTCTGTTACTAAATTCCAAGGTTTGTTCTCAATTGCTGGCCCAGTTGCAAATACTCCTAATTTAGTTCCTGCATCTGGTTCATCATCCATCAGGTCTTTATTAGTAAGATAAGCCAATGTAGCTCCTGCCATCGCTCCTAATAATTGAGCTATTATATATCCTGGTAAAAGATTAAGAGCTAATCTTCCACTAAGTGCAAGAGATATAGACAATGCTGGATTTAGATGTGCTCCACTTACCCATCCAGTAAGATATGCTGACATAGATACAGCAAGTCCCCATCCAAAACAAGTTACCATCCAACCTCCGCCTTTTCCAAAACTTTTTCTTAAACTAAGAGTCATATTGATTCCATTCCCTAAAAGCAGTAACGAAGCTGTTCCTATAAATTCTGCCAGATACATTGAACTTGGTGTCATAAAATCCTCCTTGTTATAACTTTATTGTTAATTTAAACCTGTAATAAAAAAAGCTTAAAATACTTACCCTTCTTTTTCAGAAAGATAATTATTTTAAGCTTCTCATTTCTCCAAGCTTTATTAACTTAATATAATGTTACTTCACTTTTAAAACTTTGTCAACTATTTTTTTTCATTAAGTACTATTTCAGCACTAACTTTCCCATAAATTCTTATCTGTAGTAGATATCCCTTCTGCTCCAGCTTTTAAGGCATTAATCACATCTTCTTTTTCATCTATGAGGCCTCCGGCTATTATTGGAACATTTAATATATTTTTTATTTTTTTTATTATTTTTGGCATTATTCCTGGCAGAATTTCTACAGCACTTGGCTTATTTTCACGAATATGAGCTATTGTATTTTTAAATGAAAAAGAATCCAGTATAAAAAATCTTTGTATCACAGGAATCTCATTTTTATTTGCAAGACTCACAACATTATGTTTAGTTGTAATTATTCCATCTAGTCCTGTATTCTTTATTATATATTCTACACCATATGCTGAACTTGATAATCCTTCTATCATATCTACATGAACGAAAACTATTTTTCCTGCCTTTTTCAGCTCTGCAACTATATCTGTTACATTAAGAAGATTGGATATTATAACAAAAACTATTTCACTGCTGCTATTTTTAGCCTCTTCCAAATATGTATCATTTTTAACTGCTGGAATAACAGGATTTCTTTCTAAAACTTCTCTAATTTTCATATCAACCACCTATCTTGTAATTTCTCTCTTATTTAAAATAATACTATATTAACAAGAAATTGACAATAAAAAATATCAAATTTTAATATTTAGAATAAAAAATATTATTTTAATACATTTTTTTACTAAAAATTATTATATTTGCATACAAATAAAAAAGGTATACCATATTTTATTCAATGGCATACCTTGCTTTCTATTTATTTTTTATTATTCATTCCTTCTTTTGTACCTTTAGACATTCTGAACCTTACTGTCTTCTTAGGATAGATTGTTATTAATTCTCTTGTAGAAGGATTAGAAATTACTTTAGGCTTTCTAACTAAAATTTCAAATATTCCATTATCATGAAACTTTACTGTCCCATCTTTTAAAATAGCTTTCTTTAAAGTTTCTATAAAATCATTAATATCTGCCAGGGCATCCCTTGCATTTTCCATTTTTGATTTATCTTTATATATTTTTACAAGATCTTTTTTATTCATTATTTTCACCACTCTCATTTACCATTTTTACCCATCCTTTTCCTGCTCTAAACTTTACTACAGTTTTAGGTTTTGATACTGACATTTTTCCATTTACTGGAATATATATTTTTCTTGGTCTTAATTCCTTTTTTTCAAACATTCCCATATTTAAAAGTGTTAAGCTCCCCTCAGTATCTATAGCTTCATAGATAGATTCCCATATTAATCTTACTTTTTTCTTAGCTACTTTCAGGTTTTTTGATTTGTTCTTTTTTGAATAAAGTCTAATAAACTCTATTTCTTTCATACCCATCCTCCAAAATTTATATTTTGTTTATATTTTCAACAAAGTGTATACAATATTCTATTGTCATTCCCACTTTGTAATATACTAAGATAAAATAAATTATAACACTTCTTAAATTCAAAAAATTTCTTTCATACCTACTAATTAAGGATACCTTTTTTTTTATAAAATGTCAATAGGGATATTGCTTTCTATAGCCTTAAAATCTAAATAATTTAAAAATGCTAAAAAAGAAGGAACAATGTACTAAAAAAACTTTATTTTTTATCTTTATATAAAGAACTTTTGCTATTTTTTAAATACTTTAATAATTTTTCTTTAAATATATTTTTTTATTAATTATTCATTTAACCATAATATATTTTTTATTAAGATTCATGATATAATAAAAACAAAAAATTCTTTGAAGGAGATAAAAGTGGAAAATCTGGAATTTTATATAAAGAAATTAGAAAAATTAGAAGAAAATTGTTGTATATGTAAGGCTAAAATGTGTATGATGTGTCCTAACAACAAAAATAAAAAATATTTAAAAAATGAAATAGCAAAAAGAAGTGAAACTAAAAAAAAGAAAAATTTTATTGAAAAAATTTTAGGGTATATCAAGAACTAAAAAAGACTCCCTTATGCAGAGAGTCTTTAATTTTTAACTTATTTAGAACTATTTATCTAGTTCATTCCATTGTTTTTGTCCTTCTTGGTAAAGATCTCCTCCGTAGATATCATTGATAACTATAGCTGGGAAGTCTACAACTTCTAATCTTCTTAATGCTTCAGCTCCTAAATCTTCATAAGTGATGATTTCAGCTTTTTTGATAGATTTTGCTATAAGAGCTGCTGCTCCTCCTACTGCTGCAAAATATACAGCTTTTTCAGAAACAATAGCATCTTTAACTTCTTTAGATCTAGCTCCTTTACCTACCATTCCTTTTAATCCTTCTTTTATAAGTCTAGGTGCATAGGCATCCATTCTGTAACTTGTAGTTGGCCCAGCACTTCCAATTGGTTTTCCTGGTTTAGCTGGTGTAGGTCCTACATAATATATTATTTGCCCTCTTACATCTATAGGAAGCTCTTTTCCTTCTTCTAGTAATTTTACAAGTCTAGCATGAGCTGCATCTCTTGCTGTATATATAACTCCAGTAATTTTTACTGTATCTCCTGCATTTAATTTTACTATATCTTCTTCTTTTAATGGTGTTGTGATTTTATATTCCATTATTGATCCCTCCTAAAACTTATATTTATTATTGTTCAGCTTAAACTCAAAATTATAGTTCTACTTCTTTATGTCTAGCTGCATGGCAGTTAAGATTAATAGCAACTGGAAGAGCTGCTATGTGACATGGATAAGTTTCAACTTTAACTGCTAAAGCTGTAGTTCTTCCTCCTAGTCCTAGTGGTCCAACTCCAGTTTTATTTATAAGTTCTAGTAATTCTTCTTCTAATTTAGCATTGATAGGACTGCTGCTCTTATCATTGATATCTCTCATTAGTGCTTCTTTAGCAAGAATTGCACATTTTTCGAAGTTTCCTCCTATACCTATTCCTACTATAATAGGTGGGCATGGATTTCCTCCAGCATTTTTTATAGTTTCAATAACTAATTTTTTGATTCCTTCTATTCCATCAGATGGTTTTAGCATTCTTAGAACACTCATGTTTTCAGAACCTCCACCTTTAGGAGCTACTATTATTTTAACTTTATCTGATCCAGGCACAAGAGTAGTATGAATAACAGCAGGTGAGTTGTCTTTAGTATTTACTCTGTCTAAAGGATCTTTTACAACTGATTTTCTCAAATATCCTTTTTCATATCCTCTTCTGATTCCTTCATTAACAGCTTCGTATATATCTCCAGAAATTTTTACTTCCGTTCCTATTTCTAAGAACACTACTACGATTCCTGTATCTTGACACATAGGAACTTGCTCATTTGCTGCTATTTCATCATTTTCAATAATTTGTCCAAGAATATTTTTACCTACTTCTGATTCTTCTTTAGCATAAGCTTCTTTAATTTTGTCTAAAACTTCTTTTCCGATAAAGTAGTTTCCTTCTATACACATTCTTTCTACTTCGTCAGTTACTTTTCTTAAATCTAATTCTTTCATTATCTATCACCCTTCCTTGAGTATTTTAAAAGGTACAAATTTATGTTTCTATAATAAGATAATACCACATATTATCCAATTATTGAATAGTCTTTGTGATAGAAATTTAAAATGTTAACTTCTCTTTAAATATATTTTATAAATACTCCATATAACTTTTATTTAATATTATTTAGAAACCTCGTCTATAGCTCTTTTTATTCTTCCAGCTAAACCAGTTATTTTTTTCTTTGTTACACTACATACTGCAATTCTTATTCCTTCATCCAGTACCACTGTATATATATTTTCTCTTTCTAATACCTCAGCAACTTTATCTGTCAATTTTCCTGTAGGAATTGTTAAGAAGAATCCAGTTTTGTAAGGTAAAAGTTTTAAGTTACATTCTTTTGCTTCTTTAATAAAGATATCTGCTCTTTCTTTTATAAGCAGTCTGTACATTTCTCTTTCTTCTTTCAACAACTTATATTTTTCCTCATTAAGCACAATGTCACTGAACATTTTCATACCTCCTCTAGAGATATTTGACCATGTTGAACGACAAGAATATGAGTTAGCCTTTTCAAACTCTTCTATGACCTTCTTATCACTTGAAAGAGCTAATTGAGCTCCTACTCTCAGTCCATAGCTAGTTAATGATTTTGAAAGACTGAAAGCAAATATAACAAGAATTTTTGATGAAAGATTTTTAAATAGATTTCTGTATTCTTTCTTTTCCTCTTCATTTCTATCATCAAAATCTATATATGCTATATCATTTATTAAAATTATATTAGCTTTTTCTGTTGCTTTTTCAAATATATTCAAAACACTTTTCCATTCATCGATAGTTAATTTATATCCAGTAGGATTTTGACATGGATCATTTATAATAACTACTACATTTTCTTGTTTCTCTGCCAGTTTAAATATTTTTTCTGAAAAATCATTGAGATCAAATTTCCCATTCTCGTCAAATATTGTGTAATATTCACAATCTCCTTTTCTTTCAGAAGCCATAAGAATATATGGACTCCACAGCCATTTTGGAAGAAGAAGTGTGTCTCCTTCATTCAAATAATTTTTTACACTGTTGCTTACTGCTCCAGTCCCTCCAGGAGTTCCTATTACTTCCATGTAATGATTTTTAAACTCTTCTTTATAGTTATCTCCAAGAACAGATCTTTTCACGCTTTCCTTATACTCAGAGCTTCCTGTAAATGCTGATGCATACCCTGCTATTTCTTCAGGTGGCAGTTCTTTATATGTTTCTGTTACCGATTTTAAAACTACTAGTTTTCCATTTTCATCATAAAGAGATCCTATTGTTGCATTTACTACTTTTTCATCTCCATATTTTTCAGCAGCTTCTTTAGCTTTTTTAGCTATACTGAATACCTTGTCTACTAAATTTCTACTCTCCATTCCTTTTGCTAACATAAATTTTCCTCCCCTGTTACATTATTATATTCTTTAAAATTATTACCATCCTATTATTCTATTAGAATCAAGTGCTTTCAATTCTGAATTTATTTGATCTGTTCCTTTTAACATTGCTCTTCTTACAATAGTAGCCTCGTCTAACACATATTTTTCATTTTCACTTATAGGAAATCTACGATATCCACCTTTGATATGTGTTATTGGATAGAATCTCATCCATGCTGCTTCATCAGTATATCTTACTTTATTACTGTTTCTGGCTATTATTCTGCCATCTTTTCTATCCTTTAAAGTATATGCTAATTCATATTCTGCATATGTTGTTTTTATATATTTTTCATATTTATAGAATATTTCAACTTCATATTCTTCATCTACTGGAACATATTTTACTCTTTCTACAACTTTTCCATTTACCATTTCACTAGTAACTACTTTTTTCATTACTCTTCTTACTCTAGTTTCAAAATAACTATCTATCCCACTTATCACCTGTACTGAAGGAGGTGAATAATAAAAATTACTAAGGGATATATCTAAATCAGCATTAACTTTACTTCTGTCATTTACTGTAAATAGAGGATAAGTTCCTATATTACTTATAGTATATCTTTTAAAATCATCACTGAAACTCTTTCTTCCAGATAATACATTCATTACTAGATTAAATCTTACTCTTGCATTTTCCATACTTTCTGAATATTTTTTAGCTATATCTTTTCTATTATCAATGTCATATTTTTTAGCCTCTGAATAGAATCCAAATTTTCTAAGCTTATCTTCTATAGTTTCAGCCTGAAATCCATTTCCCAACTTAAAAAAGCTTTCTGCACTTTCTTGTTTTACTTTATTTCTCTCTTCAGGAGGTGGAGTTATAATAGCTATTGAATTTCTGCTTTCTTCTGGTAAAGAATAATATATTTCCTGTACTCTCAAAAGATTTAAAAGAGCTTTTGTATATCCTACAAGATCTCTATTTCTCGTCATATCAAGCTTATCATAATATTCTTTTTCTCCCATTGGATATATAAGTTCAAACGCATCCAGTGTTCTTCTATCTTCACTATTACTCTTTAATATATCTGCCAGATTATATAAAGATTTTGTATATTCACCCTTATCTGCCTCTTTAAATGCTTCTCTTACTTTGAAGTATGTACATCCTGTGAAAAGAGCCATAATTACAAACAGGTATATAAGTTTTTTCTTCATTCGTATCCCCCTTGTGATAAAAATTATTATACCATTTTTCTACAAAAATGAAACTATTTTTTTATTTTTTTCTCTTGAATTTTTTTTATCGTCTTTAATTGAGACATAATAGGCATCATTTTATTAAAAAAATACAATAATTTATTTATTTTTCCTGGAATTGAAACTCTCTTTCCTTTTAAGTAGTCAGAATAACATTTTTCTGCTACCTCTTCTGGAGTTGTAGTATAAAATTTTGCTGATCCTTTAAGTTTTTTATTTACTCCTTTAAAATTTGTAAGGGTAGGCCCTGGACATAATAACATCATTCTTGTTTTTCCCTTTTCTCCTATCAATCCAAATGTAAAGCTATTTACAAAAGCCTTTGTTGCATAATATCCACTCATTAAAGGACCTCCATATTGAAATCCAGCAGTGGAAGATATATTTATTATCCCTTCTGCCTTTCCATAAAAATATTTTGTAAATTTAAGAAGTGCAGTAATATTTATATCTATCATATTTTTTTCATCTTCATAAGAGATCTCTTCAAAATATCCTAATTCTCCAATTCCAGCTCCATTTATTAAAAGCTCTATACACATTCCATCTAACTCTTTAAATAAAATATCTATATTTTCTTCATTTCCCATATCTGTAGGATATATACTTAATTTTTCTTTATATTTTTCTTTTAACTCTTTAAGAATATTTTCATTTCTTCCTACAGCTAATATTTCCCAGCCGTTTCTATAAAATACTTCTATTAAAGTCCTTCCTATTCCTCCTGTTGCACCAGTTATTAATACTTTCATATTTTTTCCCCTTTTTATGATAGCTTTTCTACAATAATTATACCTTAATTTCTTTTCAAATTATATATCAAAATTTACATATTTGGTATATCAGAAATAATGATATATAATCTTAAATATCTCCCAAGTAATAAAAAAAAGAAAGGATAACAAAAATAAAAAGTTTTTTAACCTTATTTTTGCTATCCTCTCTTATATTTATATAATGTGCAATAATTTTTAATAATTAAAATTTATCTCTTGAAATTATAAATTCAACTCTTCTATTTTTAGCTCTTCCAGTTTCTGTTTGATTAGAAGCAATAGGGTTTTGTTTTCCATATCCTTCAATAGAAATATTAGATGCTTTTACTCCTTTGTTAGTTAGATAGTCTTTTATTGCGTCTGCTCTTTTTACAGAAAGTTCAAGATTATATCCTTCACTTCCTATGAAGTCAGTATATCCGTCTATTTTGATTCTAATATCTGGATTTTCTTCCAATGCTTTTGCCAGTGCATTTAAGCTTCCTTTAATTTTATTTTTTACTTCATATTTATTAAAGTCAAAAAGCACAAGTTCAGGCATAGATAGTACTAAGTTGTTTCCTTCTCTTCTGATTGTAACACCTTTTTCATTAAATACTATGATTTCTTCAAGAGTTTTTTTAGAAACATCTATATCTTCCATTACAAATTGATTTTCAGTTTCTTCAATAACAAGTTCTTTTAGAGGCTGGTTGTCTACTGAAGAACATCCAGTCAGGATAACAAGAAGCGAAGCAGATAATACAAGTAATACTTTTTTCATTTTTCCTCCTCAAAACTATTTTAGAAAATAACAAACATTACATTTTCACTTGGAACCTGTTCATTTCTGCTTTTATTTGGAGCTTTAACCATCCATTCAAAAAGATATTTTGCATGAGGTTCTGTCGTTCTTACACATTTTCTAGTTCCTGTAAATGTCCCTAACGTTTTTTCCTTTTGTCTCATAAAGAACTCTCTATTAGCATCTTCTTCATAGTTTATAGGTGTTCCGTGAAGATATCCTCCACCAGAAAATCTGATAGCATATCTTGCATATCCTTGTTTTTCTCCTACTTCACTATTATATGGCATTATATATTTTGCCATTGGAGCTATAAAAAATCCTTTTGGTGTTTCAAATCCTACTTCACTTTCTATTCCAGTTTTACTATACACATATGATACTACTTCCCACTTATCATCTTCATTCTTTTCAAAGATAATAAGGTTTTGGTTTTCTATATCTATAGCTACAACCTTTCTAAAATCTTTATCTATTTTAGGATTTCTAGATATTCTCTTATTTTCAATAACAAGAGGTTCTTTTATTGAAGCTACATGTACTTTTGAAGTTTTATCACCACGCTCTACAATAGAAAGTACTGATCTGTCTGGAACATATATTTTTTCTTTTCCATACCATCCAACTATGTTTTGATCAAGAGAAGTTCCATATTTATCCTTTTCTCTTTTAAAATCCACATTATTAGGATTAGGTACATATGAATTTGTACTTACTACTTCTCTTCCTTCTTCCATCTCCTTTGTGATGAAATTTTCAAGCTCATTTATCTTATCCAGAGCTTTTTCAAATCTAAACATTCTCTTTCTTACCACCATAGAAGAAATATATCCCGTTTCACCTTTATCTGTTTCTACTTTATACCAGTAGTTTCCGTAGTCATATATTTTTTCTAAAGCTTTTAACTTTGCATCATAATTGAATTTTTTTATGATTTTCCCTTTTGTACTTGGTAAATCTCTTAAATTTGCTGTTCTTGTTCTTACAAAAACATAATCAAGTACTTTTGGATGACCGCCATTGTATTTTTCATTTAAAATAACATTCTCTGGCATCTCATTGTCATATATTGCAACTGTAGTCCAACTTGTATCTCCATCGAAAGAAAAAGCTGCTGTTCCAATCATAAATAATGAAATTAACGCTGTTTTTAAAAGTCTCATTTTCTCCCTCACCCTTTTCATTATTCTCTCATAAATTAAAGAGAGCCCTGAATGATATTTTAGCATTAAATCACTAGTGATTCAAGCAAATTTTCATTCAGAGCTTCTTAAATCTCAAAACTGTTTATTTTATTTCTTAACCATTCCTCTTTGAACCATTTCTTTTACAATGTAAGTTGCAACATCATCAGCATATTTTCCTGGACCAAATCCTGCATCATATCCTAACTCTTTTGCTAATTCATTAGTAATTCTAGCTCCTCCAGCTATTAAGATAACTTTATCTCTCAACCCTTCAGCTTCTAATAATTCAACTAAGTTAGTTAAATTTTGAATGTGAACATCTTTTTGAGTTACAGTTTGTGAAACTATTAAAGCATCAGCTTTTAATTCAATAGCTTTCTGGATAAACTCTTCATTTGTAACCTGACTTCCAAGGTTGTATGCTTCTACTCCCTTATATCTTTCAAGTCCATAATGTCCTGCATATCCTTTCATATTCATGATAGCGTCGATTCCAACTGTATGAGCATCTGTTCCTGTACTAGCTCCTATCATTACTACATTTCTTCCTATATTTTCAGCAATGTATTCTTCACATTCATGCATATCCATTGTATCTATTTCTAAAGCTTGTACTTTTATGTTAGTATAATCTACATTATGAGATGTAATTCCATACACTACATAGAATGAGAATTCTTTATCTAATGCTTCAGAAAAAGCAACAGCTGGATCTATAAATCCCATTTTTTTAGCTAATTGTATAGCAGCTTCCACACCTTTTTCATTATTAGGTACTGGAAGAGTAAAGCTCATTTGAACTTTACCATCATTCATTGTATCTCCATATGGTCTTAATTGTGTAAGATCAAGTGTTTTATCAAATTCTTTTTTATCAGTAGAATATAAACCTCCAGACATTATCTATTACCTCCAAGCATTAATTCTATAAATGGATTAAAGTAACTAGAATCTTTTTCAAATACTCCAGCTAGACCTTTTCCTCCATCTAATGGTCTTTTTATACCAGCAAAAATTCCACCTTCAAGAGTCTTGAATATTCCTATTCCTTCTATAGTTTTTAATAGTTCAGCAGCTTTTTCAAGAACCTCTTTAGCTCTATTTACCATTATACCATCTTTTTTAAATTCAATATCATTTCCAAAATCTTCCATATTATTAAAGATATATTTAGCATTTTCTATAGAAAGTGCTCTATCTGACATAAATGGAGTATGGATAGCTTCTGTAAGCATTCCTAGCAAGTGTACTTTTTGATTAGTCATTATAGTAACCATGTTGAATAAAGCATCTTGTACATGCCCTTTGAAGATATTTCCTGTCATAAATTTTGTAGGCGGCATGTATTTCAATGGTGCCTTAGGGAATATCTCTCTAGCCATTTGAGCTTGAGCTAATTCAAGTAAGAATCCGTTTTTAGTATCTGGATGTATTTCAAATGCATGTCCTAGTCCCATTTGTTCCTCTGGTAATCCAGCAACTAATGCAAACTGTTCATTGATAAATTGAGAAGCTAAAACTGTATGAGCTTCTTCAATAGCATCAGCTGTAGTCAAATAGTTATCTTCTCCTGTATTGATAATAACTCCTGCAAATCCGTTGATAACTCTTGAGAAGAATTGGTCAACTAAAGTTCTCTTCATGTTGATATCTCTGAATAATATTCCATATAATGCATCATTCAGCATCATATCTAGTCTTTCAAGAGCTCCCATTGCAGCTATCTCAGGCATACAAAGTCCTGAACAGTAGTTACAAAGTCTTATGTATCTTTTTAATTCTACTCCAACTTCATCAAGAGCTTTTCTCATGATTCTGAAGTTTTCCTGAGTAGCCATTGTCCCACCAAATCCTTCAGTTGTAGCTCCATATGGAACATAGTCCAATAAAGATTGTCCTGTAGTTCTGATAACAGCTATTACATCTGCACCTTGTCTAGCAGCAGCTACAGCTTGTGTAACGTCTTCATAGATATTTCCAGTAGCAACAATTACATAAATGTAAGGACCTTTTTTATCTCCATATACATTTAAATACTCTTCTCTTTTTGCTCTGTTAGATTTGATTCTTTCTACATTAGCTTCTGCAATTCCTTTAAGAGCTAATTTAATTTCAAAATCATCATGCCATTTCATTTTTGTAACATCTAATTCTTTTCTAGCAATTCTTTCAGCTATTTCTTGTGGCTGCAATCCAGTTTCTAACATTGCATTTCCTAAATACTTAGCAACTCCTAGAGAAATATTTCCATTTTCTTTAATAAAGTCTACTACCACATTTGGTAATGGTACTTCAAATTCATCAATACCATCTATACCTAATAATCTACATATTGTTCTTTCTACAGTAACAGTACTGTGGGCATCAACAAACACTTGTGCATCCGCAGCAATTTTTTTAGCTGACTCACGAGCTTCATCTACTAAATTCCAGTTAAGATTTAGTTTGCTATTCATCTCTTTTAATCCTCCTTAATATACTCTTCAAGTATTATTTCCGTAAATCTTTTATCTATTCCTATTAATTTTGCTATATTCAAAGCATCTTTTGGTACTTCTGCCTTGTCCGCCTTTTCAAGTCTGAAGTCCATGTATTCCTGAATAAGTTCCATAGAATTTTTACTTAGTTCTATTTTTCTTCTCAAGTTTTCAAAATCCACATTTTTTAACCCTACTACTTGATAATGATTCATGTTATCTCCAACTATTCCATCAAAATGTGTAGTCATAAGAGATATTGTAGGTCTATCATTTAGATATTTAGCTAAAGCTTCTACGAACTTTTGTCCCTCTTTTGGATTAGTTCCTCTAGCAAACTCATCAAAAACCACAAAGCCTGTTCCTAAATCTAAAAATATATTTACTTCTTTAAGCTTCATTATTTCAGCTCCAAAAGTACTTAAACCTTTAGAGATATCCTGCATGTCATCTGATATAAAAAATACGAAATCTACAAGCGGGAATTTTGCTTTTTCAGCTATAACAAAGAATCCCATATGGAAAAGTAAAAGGTTTTCTGTTATAGTTTTTAACGCAACACTTTTTCCTCCCATATTTGCTCCTGTTATTATGGTAACTCCTGATCCTAATTTCACATCAATTGGAGTAAAAGCTTTGCTTTTAGCTTCTAACATTTCTCTTACTTCTATATTTACCAGTCCAGCAACATCTATTTCATTATTTATAGATATCTCAGGTCTGATACCTCCATAAGTTTTTGCAAATCTGACCTTAGCCATTAAAAAATCTAGATTCCCTATTTTATCTATATTTTTCAAAAATCCCTCTGCTTTTTTTAATAAGATAGATGTAAGCTGTTTTCTCACTTCCAGCTCTTCTCTCTCTTCTTCTACAAGTATCTCCAATCTCTCTTCTTTTAATTGTGATACTTCTTCAAAGCTTTTCGCAGCGAATATTCTTTTTTCTACATCTTTTTTCTTATCTCTCACCATTTTAAGTCCAAGTGAGTAACTGTCATAAACATAAAAGGTAGGTAATCTGTCTTTATCTGGATCTAGAGCGTCAATCATCTCTTCCATGCTTTCCAGATCAAAATCTTTCAGTTCCTCTGGCAGTTTTTTTAACAAAAGATTTAATTCCTCCATTAAAAGTGCCTGTGCCTTTATTTCAAAAAGGTCTACATCATCTAATATATTTTCCTTTAAGCAATTATTTACAACTGTTTTTATATCTTTTAATCTGTGAATTATCCCTTCGATATCTCTAATCAGATTTTTATTTTCTTCAGAAAAATTCATAAAAACTTCCATTTTTACAAATTCTTCTTCAAGAAGCTGTTCCTCTCCTCTTAAATAGTTCTTCAGCTTTTTCAGCTTAGCTTTCCCATAAGGAGAGAGAGTTTCAACTCTTGTCAAAAGCTTTCTAAATCCTAATCTCTCTAGACTTTTATCATCTATAAATCTCATTCCGCTCACCTACCACATCTACAACTTTATATTTTATTTTTTCTTCTAAAAACTTTTTAAATTTATCCTTTGGAAATTCATATCCAAGAGGAGAACGTGGATTGCATGTTACAAAAAGAAGATTTATAGTATTCATAACCCTTAGCTCTACACTACTGGCTTCTAATTTCTTTTGAGTTAGAAAATCTACGAAAACCTTTGTACCATCTTTTGCTATCAATTTTATATTTTTAAAATTACCTCTATTTTTGATCAGAATCTCAATGAATTTCTTCGTAATAGCTCCCCTAACAGCTATTGCTTGTATTCTGTCATTAAGGTAATTTTTTATTTCATCATTTGACTCAAGAGGTCCCATGCCTTCCAGAGTCTTTACTTCACCGTCATTATATATTATTCCAACTCTAGCATCTTGGAAAATTTTATTAATTTTATCTTTCAGCTCTTTATCTTCAAGACTAGGCAAAGTAAGAAGCGATACAGTATTAGCTGTTTCTTCAATAACTTTTCCCATATCTAAAGATAATGCTGCACCAGTTGCCAATATAGTAGCTTCTGTTACATCACCTACTGCACTTCCTTTTCTGCTTAAAGCTCCATCTACTAAAGATAATTCACTTCCAAAACTTTCCATTATATCTAAAATTTTCTTTATTTGAGCATTATAAGAAGGACCTGCTATGTCTACATAACCTGCTGAAATTGCTCTCATTATTATGATATTCCCCATAGGGGTTGAGAAATCTGTGGTATACAAAATTTCTTTTGTAATATCACAGTTTCTCAAACAATCTCTGGCAGTAGCTACTAATGTTCCTGGAAAAACATATATTCTAGGTTTATGAGTATTAGTCACAACATCTGTATCTTCTCCATCTCTTCCAATAGAAGTAAGTCCAACTATTTTCTTTGTACCTATATCTTCTATCAATTGATTAAGAACAGTTGTTTTTCCTACATTTTTTTCCATTCCTATTATTGACACTCTTTTATAATCTTTCAGTAGATCATAAGTATCCATCATATCGCTACCTCATATAGTCAATTATTTTTCGTTTCTTTTATGTCTGTCAAGTTCTTTTGGTTCTATTGCCATAGCTCCACCACTTAGAAGTTTAGATACTCCAGTGTTTGTTTTGTGAGCTTTACAATCTTCACATTGACACTCTTCATGATATTCTTCAGGCTCAGTATAAGTAGTGATAACTCCTTCGAAGTTTCTCAATACAACTTTATGTGGAGCTTGAGAGATTACATATTGAGGCATTACAGGAGTTTTTCCTCCTCCACCAGGTGCGTCAACTACGAATGTAGGTACAGCATATCCTGATGTATGTCCTCTTAATCCTTCAATAATTTCGATTCCTTTAGAAACAGGAGTTCTGAAATGCTCTAATCCCATTGAAAGGTCACATTGATAAATGTAGTAAGGTCTTACTCTCATTTTTACTAACTCATGAACTAATTTTTTCATTACATGTACACAGTCATTGATTCCTCTTAAAAGAACTGATTGGTTTCCTAGAGGAATTCCTGCGTTAGCTAGTAATTCACAAGCTTTTTTAGATTCTGGTGTTACTTCTTTTGGATGGTTGAAGTGTGTATTTAACCAGATTGGGTGGTATTTTTTCAACATTTCAACTAACTCTGGAGTTATTCTTTGAGGAAGAACAACTGGAGTTCTTGATCCGATTCTTACTATTTCAACGTGAGGAATAGCTCTTAATTTGCTGATGATATATTCTAAAGTTTCATCAGAAACTAATAAAGCGTCTCCTCCTGATAATAATACGTCTCTTACTTGTGGAGTTTTAGCTATATATTCAATAGCTTTGTCTATTCTGTCCATAGGCATTGCATCGTCACTTGCTCCAGCAAATCTTCTACGAGTACAGTGTCTGCAATACATTGAACACATATCAGTTATTAATAGAAGTACTCTGTCTGGATATCTGTGAGTCAATCCAGGAACTGGAGAATCTTCATCTTCATGTAATGGGTCTAAAAGATCTGCTTCTGCTTGATGAATTTCTTTTATTGAAGGAATAGCTTGTTTTCTAACTGGACAGTTAGGGTCATTATTATCCATCAATGAGAAATAGTATGGAGTAACAGCCATTCTTAAAGTCTCAAGAGTTTTCTTAACTCCTTCCTCTTCCTCTGCACTCAAAGTGATATATTTTTTAAGGTCTTCTAAACTTTCTATTCTATTTTTTACTTGCCAATGCCAATCGTTCCATTGCTCATCTGTTACATTTGGGAAAAACTTTGCTCTAGTGTTAACTGTGTTCATTTTATCATCTCCTCTAATTTTAATTTCATGTCTTAGTTTTTAAGTTATTTTTAAGGCAAAAGATTAAACATATAATTCGTTGAATATTTCTCTTAATACAGCACTTTCTCTCAATTCTTCTAAAGTGATTGCAGCATGGTCTTTAGTGTATCCATTTCCTACGATCATAGTAACGTCTTTTCCTACACCTTCAGCACCTAAAGCAGCTTTAGTGAATGAAGTTGCCATAGAGAAGAAGTAAGCTATTCCTAAATCTTTAACTGGTAAAATTGTTGACATTTCTGTATTTTGTACATTTACACAGTTGATAGCGATATCTACTTCTTTACCATCGTTAGCAGCTAATACAGCATTTAATACTTCGATTGGTTTTGTAGCATCAGCAATAACTACTTTTATTTTGTCGCTTACTCTAGCTAATAGAGCAGCTTCTTTTTCATTTCTTACTAATCCAATTACAGTTCCAGTAGGTCCTACTCTTTTTACTGCTTCATAAGCACAAAGCATTCCTGATTTTCCAGCTGATCCAAGGATAACAACTGATTGACAAGGTCTAGCTAATTTAGCAACTTGTGCAGGTGCTCCAGCTACATCTAGAGCTGCAAGAGCTAAAGTTTCAGGCATATCTTTTGGTAATACAGCATAGATTCCACTTTCGAAAAGTATTGCTTTACCTTTGATTTCTACTCTGTCGATATCTGGTTTTACATCAACAATTTCATCTATTTTTAATGGAGTAAGAGATAGAGAAACTAGAGTAGCTATTTTATCTCCAACTTTAAGATCAGTTTTTCCAACTAAATCGTCTCCAATTTTTTCGATAGTTCCAATAAGCATTCCACCTGATCCAGTTACAGGGTTTTGCATTTTTCCTCTTTCACCAACAATTTCTTTTATTTTAGCTTTGATTTTTTCTACATCGTGTCCTGCTTCTTCTTCGATTTGAGTGAATGAAGCTGAGTCAACGTTTAATGCCATTACATCTATTAATATCTCATTTGAGTATATGTTCATGTCGTTATTTATTTTTAAAGCTGGTTGTGGTAAAACTCCTTGTGGTTCTATAACTCTGTGTGTTCCGTATTTACATCCTTTTATCATTTAAAATCTCCTCCTTAAATTATATTTTAGTTTCTATCATTCAAGTTAAATTATTTTTTTAATCCTAAGATTTCTCTAGCTTCATCAGGAGTAGCAACTTCTCTTCCTAATTCTTTAGCTAATCTTACAACTTTTTCTACAAGTTCTCCATTTGATTTAGCAAGTACACCTTTTTCAATGTATACATTGTCTTCAAATCCAACTCTTACATGTCCACCCATAGTGATAGCCATTGCTGCCATTGGGAATTCATGTCTTCCTATTCCAGCTACTGTCCATGTAGAACCTTCTGGGATACTTTCACTGATAAACACAAGGTCTCTTGCACTTGCTGCCATTTGTACTCCTAAAACGAAGTCAAAATGCATAGGTTTTTTGATGAATCCTTGTTTTGCATATCTTATAGCATAATCTACCATTCCTTTGTCGAATACTTCGATTTCAGGTTTTACTCCTCTTTCGATCATTATTTTTCCAAAGTTTTTAATAGTATTTTCTGTATTAGTGAAAACTTCATCTCCACCAAAATTGCAAGTTCCACAATCTAGAGTTGCCATTTCTGGTCCTAATTCAGTAGGTTGTAATCTTTCAAGATCTGTCATTCCAACTGCTCCACCAGTAGATGGCTGGATTATTGCATCTGGACATTTTTCTCTTATTGCATCCATGCATTGTTTAAATCTCTCTTTAGATTGAGTAGGAGTCCCATCATCTTCTCTTACATGTAAGTGAATTATTGAAGCTCCAGCTTTGTATGCTCCATATGCTTCTCTTACTATCTCTTCTACAGTATAAGGAACTGCTGGATTTTGTTCTTTAGTTACTTCAGCTCCGCATATAGCAGCTGTAATTATTAATTTTTCCATTTCCATCTCCTTTCAATTAGATTAAATTATCTTTATTTTTTTCTTTGTTTGTCTTTAGGAGTTACGCAAGTTCCGCTAGCTCTACATACAACTATTGGTTCAGTTAAAACATCTGCTGCTGAATCATTGATATCAGGTCTAGGAACAATAACCTTTCTAGCTTCAAAAACCATTTTTCTTGAGCTGTTTCCAGAACTTACTATTTCACCAACAGCTTCTATAAAATCTCCAGCAAATACAGGAGCCATAAATTCTACACTGTCATAAGCTTTAAATAATCCCTCGTCTCCATCCATTTGGATTAAAAGTTCAGTAGCAACGTCACCAAATAATTGTAACATTCTAGCTCCATCAACTAAATTTCCTCCATAGTGCGCATCATGAGAACTCATTCTTAATCTGATCATTGATTTCATAATTTTTTCCTCCTAATTCCTTAAATTTAAATTTTCAAAAAATTAAAAAAGATGCATGTGATAATAGACATAGTTAAACTGTAAGCATGATTTGATCTTGATTTTACTCAACCCAAAATAGCTCTCCACAATAAATGTGACAGTTGTTGCATATTCCTGCAACCCCCAAGAAAAAAAACCATAAGCAATCTTTTTTCTTTCGGCAACTACGTCCTTCGCATGAAGCATTGAGAGCTTTTTCTCTTAGCATCTCCATACTACCTCCATAAATGCACCTCTATTTTATATATAAATATTCAATTGTCTTATACGCTCGCTATGTCATAGAATTCTTAGATAAGCAACATTTATGATATATATGTATGCTTTTTCTAAAAATATAACACACTTCTTTCAATATAAGTATACTTTGACTTTTTTTAAAAGTCAATAGAAATTCTAATTTTTTTTTAAAAGTTATTGTAATCTCTTTAAGACTTCCCAAAATAATTACCCTTTCACTTACTTTTCTTTTTTTGAAGGATTTTTAAATTTCATTTGGTATATTATAATAATACAATAATATTTTATTGGAAGGTTACCTGAATAAAAAATAAGGAGGGAAATTTTTATGAAAGATCAATTTATGGATGAATACTCTACTATCTTTAAAGTAATTGAAAAGACCCCTCTATTTAGTGCTCTCAGCAAAGAGGAAACCAAAGAAATGCTTTCATTGATGACATTAAAAAATTACAAAAAAGGTGAAATTATATTTGAGCAAGATAGCTCTCCTAACAATATTTATATAATCGAAAATGGGATAGTTAAACTTTTTCATAAAAAAGATGAAGTTGATTTTGATATAGGAACTTTCACTACTGGAAATTGTTTTGGAGAAGTTGCTCTTATTGGTATACTTCCATATGTTGGAACTGCTGTTGCCATGAGTGAACTGTCAGTGTTACAGTTTTCAAAAATGTCATTGCACAAATTATCTAAAACTAATATAGTGCTCTTTAATAAATTTATTCTGAATATATCTCGTGAAGTATGTAGAAGACTTTATCTTATTGACAAGCATCTTGTTAAAGCTTTAGAAGAAAATTCAAAACTCAGCAACTCAATTTAATAATTCATATTTACCCTTTATAAAAATCGTGATATAATTCTTATAGATTATTCTGAAAAATTTATTGGAGGTTTACCTATGAAAAAATATATATGTGAAGTTTGTGGATATGTTTATGATCCTGCTGTTGGTGATGTAGACCATGGTATTAAAGCTGGAACTTCTTTTAATGACTTACCAGAAGATTGGACTTGTCCTCCTTGTGGTGCTGACAAGCATGCTTTTGCTGAAGTAAAGGAACATGATACTAACGAAACTGAAAAATTTATGTGTGAAGTGTGTGGATATGTTTATGATCCTGCTGTTGGTGATGCTGAGCATGGCATTAAAGCTGGAACTTCTTTCAATGATCTGCCAGAAGATTGGACTTGTCCTCCTTGTGGTGCTGATAAGCATGCATTTAGAAAATTCAAATATTAATTAAAATATCTATGGCACAGAATATTTCTGTGCCCTTTTTTTATTTTGCTTTTAATTTGATAGGAAATACTATATAATAGCAGAATAAATGATTGCTATTGAATGTTTTGGAGGATTTTTATGTTGTTGGATTTTATAAATAATCTCAAAAGAAAATATCCCAGTTCCTTTTGGCTTATGTGTTTCACTATTACTTGGGAAAGGTTTTCATATCATGGAATATCCACATTGCTTGTTCTCTACTTTACCACGTCTGTTATTAAAGGCGGCATTGGCCTTTCACCAAAAGAAGCCACTTCACTTTATGGGTTCTATGTAGGAATATTACATCTTACTCCATTGATTGGTGGATGGTTGTCAGATAGGTATCTAGGACAGCAAAAATCTATAATTTTAGGTGGAGCTTTTATATCTCTTGGAAATTTTCTTTTATTTACAAGTTCTAATATTTATCAACTATATTTTGGACTTCTTTCCATCATTATTGGAAATGGATTCTTCAAAGCTAATGGAACTAATCTTGTAGGAAATATTTATTCACATAAAAGTACTCTTGAAAGAGAAGTTGCTTACAGTCTTTTTTATATGTTTATAAATCTAGGTTCTTTCCTTGCTCCTTTTACAGCTGGTCTAGTAGCTGATAAATTCTTTGCTGTAAGAACTATCACTGGAGAAATTACACATTTTGGGTATAAACCTATGTTTCTTATTTGCAGTATTATTGGTATCATTTGGACTGTTTCTTTTTTATGTCTTGCTCCTAAATATCTGAAAGATACTGGAAAATCACCATGTTACACATGCAAAACTGAAAAAAAATCAATTTTCTCTTTTGACTTTACTGAAAATGAAAAGAAAAGAATAAAAGCCATGGGGATAATATCAATATTTGTTATTCTGTTCTGGACATCTTTTTATCAATCATTTAGCTCTATAACTTTGTATGCAAGAGATCATGTTGATAGAAATTTACTTGGATTTATCATTCCTGTTCCTTGGTTTGCTGCTTTAAATGCTATACTTGGAATACTTTTTTCTCCAATACTGGCAATGTTATGGAGCCAGCTTAGAAAAAGAAATATAACTATTCCTGTAAAAATTTCTATCGGTATATTTTCAATGGGAATAGCTTTTGCCTTTATGACTATTTCAGTTCTTACTTCTGGAGGAATGAAAGCAAATATAATTTTCATTATTCTTGCATATGTATTTAATACTCTGTCTGAACTTTGTGTAGCTCCTATTGGTATTGCCATGTTTAACTGCCTCTCTCCTAAAAGATATTCTACATTTTTTATGGGATTATGGTACATGACTATGTTCTTTGCAAGTATTATTTCTGGAAAAGTTGCTGGTTTTACACAAGATATGGGATTTCTTACTATCTTTCTTTCTCTCGCTGTAATACTTTTTACAATGGGAAGCATTTTATATTTTTCCAGAAAACATCTTGATAATCTTATGGTTGTAGAAGATGACTGTGATTGCAGGATAATATAAATTAAAAAATACCATTAAAAAATTTATTATAAAATCTAAATAAAAAAATCTACTGCTATGTTTTCAGAAAAGTTTTAAAAAATTTTTCTTTAATTTTATTCTAGTAGCAGTTTAATTGTTAATCTTAATAGACTTGACATTTTTGAGAGCTATTTTTGCTGAACCAAATTGAAATAGAAAAATAAAAAACAAGAGGCTGTAGAAATTAGTTAATCATCACTAATTTTCAACAACCTCATTTTTTAATTTAATTATATTTCTATTTTTCCCTCTACAAATTTTACTGCTGTTCCTCCAATAAGTACATCTAATTTTTCATCTTTAATTTGAATTTTTCCCATAATTTCACTTTTTCTACCTAATTTTTCTCCTTGAGTAACTACAACAGTTTTTCCAGCTTCTATCTTTTCTATTGTATATAGATAATATATCAATGCTCCATTAGATGTTCCTGTTGCTGCTTCTTCATCTATATCAACTATTGGAGCAAAATTTCTAGCATAAAGCCTTGTTTCATTTTCAGTTTTTTCCATATAAAACGGATGAAGAGATATTATATCTAACTCCTCACTGATTTTTCTAATTTTCTCCATATTTCCTACTATTTCATTTAATATTTCTTTTCTTTTCAAAGGTATCATCAAATCCCAAACACCTGTATACGCCTTTACTATTTCTATACTCTCTTCAAAACTATCAGAAGAGATATTTAATGCTTCTGCTAGTTCAGTTTTATTTACAGTAAAGTTTTTATCTATTTTAGGCGAAGCTTGATACATCATTACATTCTCTATTCTGTTGTTTTTTATTTTTATAACTATAGGAAGAATCCCTAAATTAGTTTCTATATCTATTTTATTTTCTCCCTCAGCAGCTTTTATTATTCCACATTCTACCAAGGCTGTTCCATAAGCTATAGTTGCATGTCCACATAAATCTATCTCTTCTTTTGGAGTAAAAAATCTTACCTTTATTTTTTCAGGGTCATTCAAAAACAAGAACACAGTTTCAGGATACCCAAGTTCTCTAGCTATATTCTGCATTTCTTCATCTTTTAATCCATCTGCCCCTATTAAGACTCCAGCAGGATTTCCTTTAAAAACTTCTGTTGTAAATGAATCATATACCAATAATTTTCTTTCCATATTCCATCCTTTCAATTAAAATTATTTTTCAAAAGTCATTTCTATTACTCTCATAAAGTTTTCATACGCTATTTTTCTTATATCCTCTTCTGAATACTCTCTTTTTCTTAATTCCTCTATGACATTTTGTGCATAGGAAGCATCTTCTAATCCTTTTGGATTCATATCTTTTCCTGTTCTGTCAACATGAAGATATTCACAGAAATCAAAACCTATTCCCACATGTTTAACTCCCACTAGGGATACCATGTGGTCTATATGATCAACATATCTTTCTATTGTTTGTTTTTCTTTGTCTAAATCTACAAATCCTTTATAAGCAACTGCTCCTACTAACCCTCCAGTTTCTGCTATTGCTTTAATCTGTTCATCAGTTAAATTTCTTACATGATCACAAAGACTTCTGGCATTTGAATGAGAAGCAATTATAGGTTTTGTACTTGTCTCATAAATTCCCCAGAAAGTTTTTTCATTGGCATGAGATACATCTACTACCATGCCTAATTCATTCATCTTTCTTATGGCTGCTTTTCCTATTTCTGTTATGCCTCTATTTTCATCCCCCTTTGCTCCTGTTCCAAGATCATTTTCCTCATTCCAAGTAAGTGATGCATGTCTAAAGCCCAACTGATAGAAAGTATCCAGCCAGTCCAGATTTTTCTTTATTGCTCTAAGCCCTTCTATCCCCATAAGAACATTTAACTTTCCACTTACTATCCCTTTGTTAAAATCTCCTGATTTTTTTATTATATTATATAAATCCTCATTCTTTTTAATTTCATGAATAGTTGAATTTACCATCCACATCATTTCTTTTTCTTCATCTGCTACATTTTCATCAAGATAAGCTATAAATATACCACCCATAATATTTCCATCTTTAAATCTGTCAAGATGATGATCTCTTACAATATGTTCTTCTCCATTTTTTCTTTTTGCAGAAACATCAAACCAGATATCTGCATGTCCATCAAATATTTTCA
Source organism: Fusobacterium ulcerans (assembly GCF_003019675.1). NCBI lineage: Bacteria > Fusobacteriati > Fusobacteriota > Fusobacteriia > Fusobacteriales > Fusobacteriaceae > Fusobacterium > Fusobacterium ulcerans. The sequence continues at coordinate 3,356,648 of NZ_CP028105.1, forward strand.
TCTCTTGTTCCCCCTTATTCCTTAATTTATTTTAAAAGAATATTATTTCAGCTTCAGCTTCATACCAAGGTCCCTCTTCATCTTCTCCCTCAGTTATAAAAAATTCTATTTGAACATCTTCCAATGTCATTCCTACAGAATGCAGTTCTTTATCTTCATAAAATTCTATTTTTTTATATTTAGTATTCTCTAATCTTTCAGCAATATCTTCTCTCATTTCTGCTAATTCTAATAAATCTTCTTCTAAATTATATCCTAACTTTTCAAATTCTCTTGATATTGTTCCTATTCTTTTTACTAATTTTTCTGATATCATTATTCCCCCTACTTAAATTTAAAAATCATTTTTACTTTCTTTATTCTTTTTATTACTCCAAGAGCAAACTTTATCTTTTTTATCTCAAATGGAATTTTATCTAAAGCTTTTTCCATTTGTAATTCTATTTCTTTTTCATTTAAGACTTTCTTCAATAGTTTCTCCCTTCATTATCAGCTAGTTTTTTCCTTGCTTACAGTATATTATATATTATACCCCATATTGTGCAACTTTGAAATATTTAATACATAAAATTATTTTGTTTTATAAATAGAAATTCAATGTAATATATGATATAATCAATAAGGAAAAGTTGTATATCTGTGAAAACTTTTTCAAAAATAAAAAAGATTTTTTCCTTAGTATTACGAATTACTAAAATATGATCAATCAATGTAAAGGAGCTGCAATGAGTTTTTTTAAAAATTTTGGAGTCAAAAATGCTGACTACAAATTAGGGGAAATAATATTTGAATGTACAGGGTGTACCAGTAAAAAAGTCAACCTTCACAGACTTCAAAATATCTTTGTCCTTTTTTCTTTTCCTATTTACAAATATAAAGTAGATCACGTGATACATTGCCAAAAATGTAATAGTGTTTACGAAATAAAAGCTGATTCTACAATAAAAGTTTATAGAAAAAAAGCTGCTACTTACAATGATATTGAATCTATTTTAATAGAAAGGGGAATATGTCCATATTGTGACACACCTTACAGGCAGACCCCTTCTTGCTGCCCAAACTGCGGCAAAGAACTTTAATATTGACTTATTGGAGGTACTATTTTGGATTTAACATTTTTCAAAGGAATGATTACTGGGCTTATCTTATCACTTCCTTTTGGTCCTGTAGGGATTTATTGTATGGAAAAAACTTTAGTAGAAGGCCAAAAAGAAGGCTATGTTTCTTCTCTTGGAATGGTCACTGTAGATGTTATCTATGGATTGACAGCTCTTCTTTTTATCAATAAAATAGATGATTTCATTATAAAATATGAGTGTTTTCTTGAAATTGGTATAAGTATTTTCCTACTTGTTGTTGGTTTGAAAAAAATGAGCAGAAAAATGAAAGTAAAAAAAATAGAGCTTGATCCTGTTGGAATTATCCAAAATTATTTCACTACATTTGCTGTGGCTTTGGCAAATGTTTCAAGTATCTTCACTATAATGGTTATCTTTACTACTTTGAGGATATTTGAATCTGAAGGACATGCTGTTCCTTTTCAAGTAGCTTGCGGTATATTTTTAGGAGGAGCTGCTGAATGGTTTTTTACTACTTTTCTCCTTTCTCACTGGAGAAGAACTATTACTGAAGAAAATCTGATTAAGATATCAAGAATATCAGGTGGTCTTATATTTATATTTGGAATAATTACTTTATTCCATTCTTTTAACAAAATTTTCTTTTAAACATTAATTTTACAAAATAAAGGTGGTTTTTATGAATACAATAAACAATGAGTTTTCAAAATACCTTCAATATGATGAAAACAACAAAAGTACAACAATAGCAGTAGCTATGAGTGGAGGAGTTGACAGTTCTACTGTTGCTTATCTATTAAAAAAACAAGGTTATAATGTCTTTGGAGTTACAATGAAAACTTGTAAACCTGAAGATTCTGATGCTAAAAAAGTATGTGATGATTTAGGAATTCCATACTATCTTTTAGATGTAACTAAGGAATTTAAAGAAAAGGTAATGGACTATTTTGTAGATGAATATCTTAAAGGTAAAACTCCAAATCCTTGTATGGTATGTAACAAATATATAAAATTAGGATTGCTTATAGATTTTGCTCGTTCAAAAGGTGCTGATTTTATGGCTACTGGTCATTATACTCAAATGAAGGATGGAGTTCTGTCTATGGGTGATGATGCTGGTAAAGATCAAGTATATTTCCTTTCTCAAATGAAAAAAGATAATCTAAAATATCTAAAATTTCCTATTGGAAATCTTGAAAAACCAAAAGTTAGAGAATTGGCTCAGCTTTTAGGAGTGAGAGTTTATGCAAAAAAAGATTCTCAGGAAATATGTTTTGTTGAAGATGGCAAACTTAAAGAATTCCTTATGGAAATGAGTAATGGAAAAGCTGGAAAACCTGGAAATATAATTGATGTAAATGGAAAAGTGCTTGGAAAACATAAAGGTCTTTCGTTTTATACAATTGGACAGAGAAAAGGATTGGGAATAGCTCTGGAAAGTCCTCTTTACGTCATTGAATTAGACAGTAAAAGAAATTGTGTAATAGTAGGTCCAAATGAAATGCTTTTCAAAAACAGCCTTATTGCTGAAAGTGTTAATTTAATATCTGTTGATAATATAGAAGATTTAAATGGAATAGAGTGTTGGGCAAAAACACGTTCAAGAGATCAGCTTCACAAATGTAAACTTGAAGTACTTTCTAGTGGAAATATTAAAGTTAATTTTATAGAAAATCAGGTTAGAGCTGTAACTCCTGGACAGGGAGTGGTTTTTTATGATGAAGATCACAAAGTCCTTGGAAGCGGATTTATAATATAATACATAACTTAGGAGGAAATGCTTATGGTTATCAAAAATGTTCATCTATTTTATTTCAGCCCTACTTATACTACAAAAAAAACTGTAAAAGCTATTGCTGAAGGTTTAGGGGCTGGTTTTGTGGAACATGATCTTACTTTTTCATTTGAGAGTGAAGAAGAATTTTATCTTCAAAAAGATGAGATCGCTATTGTAGGAGTTCCTGTATATGGTGGAAGAACTCCTGTTATTACAAGAAATATGCTGAATAAAATACATGGAGATAACAGTTTAGCAGTAGCTGTAGCTGTTTATGGAAACAGAGATTATGATGATGCTTTGCTGGAATTAAAAGATATCCTTTCAGAAAATGGATTTTCAGTAATTGCAGGTGGAGCATTTATTGGAGAACATTCTTATACTAGAAAAGTAGGTACAAGAAGACCTGATGATGAGGATATTGCAAAGGCTGTAGCTTTTGGTAAAGATATTCGAGCTAAAGTAGATTCTGATACCTATACAAAAAATATAGATGTTAAAGGTAATTTTCCTTATAAAGCTGATATGCCTGTAAGAGTATTTTCTCCTATGGCGAATAAAAATTGCATCTATTGCAGAAAATGCCATATAGTATGCCCTGTAGGAGCTATTGATAAAAAAGATCCTGAAATAGTTGATGTAGAAAAATGTATTCATTGTTATGCATGTGTTAAAATATGTACTTTCAATGGAAGAGAGATTCCTGGCAATCCTCTTAAAGATATTGTTGCTTTCCTTGAAACAAAATGCAGCGAAAGAAAAGAGCCAGAAATATTTATTTAATTTAAAATTCAAAACTGATCTGTTTATCAGGTCAGTTTTTTTTATTAAAAATTTCCTTTTAAAGAAAAAAGGAAATCTGCTTTCTTCTCGTAAAATCATATAAGAGAAATTTTTAAAAATGTAACATATGTTACTGTTTCTCTATGAAAAATATTGTATCATTGACCTATGACAAGAAGTGATTTACTTTAAAAAAGGAGGAATTAATATGTGTAATGAAATGTTTTGTTTTCAATGCCAGGAAACAATGAAAGGAACTGGATGTACAATAGCTGGGGTATGTGGTAAAAAACCTGCCACTGCATCTCTTCAAGATTTATTGGTTTATACTTTAAAAGGTGTTGCAGCTTATAGTTCTCAGCTGAGAAAAGTTTCTAATACAGATCAACTATTAAAAACTACAGATAAATATCTTATAAACTCTTTATTTATAACTATTACAAATGCAAATTTTGATAATGAAGCTATCATCAATGAAATTAAACATGGATTAAAATTAAGAAGTGAAGTAAAAGATGCTCTTATAAAAAAAGGTGCTGCTTTAGATCCAAAATTTGAAAATATTCAGCTTACTACATGGTCTTATACATCAGATAACGAATTAATGGAATTTTCTAAACATCATGATATTGGAGTACTTAGAACAGAAAATGAAGATGTGAGATCTTTAAGAGAATTATTAACTTATGGATTAAAAGGTATGGCTGCTTATGCAGAACATGCAATGAATCTTAATAAGACTAATGAAGAAATATTTATCTTCATGGAAAAAGCTCTTTTAGCAACTTTAGATGATTCTCTTTCTGGAGATGAATTAACATCTCTTGTTCTTGAATGTGGAGCATTTGGAGTAAAAACAATGGCTCTTCTTGATGAAGCTAATACTTCAGCATTTGGAAACCCTGAAATAACAAAAGTAAATATTGGGGTAGGTACTAGACCTGGTATATTAATCAGTGGACATGACCTTAACGATTTGGAACAACTTCTTGAGCAAAGTAAGGACAGTGGAGTAGATATTTATTCTCACTCTGAAATGCTTCCAGGACATTATTATCCAAAATTAAAAAAATATTCTCATTTCTTTGGTAACTATGGAAATGCATGGTGGAAACAAAAAGAGGAATTTGAAACTTTCAATGGACCAGTTGTATTTACAACTAACTGTATAGTTCCTCCATTAGAAAAAGCAACATATAATGATAGAATATTTACTACAAATGCCGCTGGATTCCCAGGTTGGAAAAGAATTCCTGTTGGAACAGATGGAAAGAAAGATTTCTCTGAAGTTATAGCACTTGCTAAAACTTGCAAAGCTCCTACTGAAATAGAAAAAGGTGAAATTGTTGGTGGATTTGCACATAATCAAGTATTTGCTCTAGCTGATAAAGTAGTTGAAGCTGTAAAATCTGGAGCTATCAAAAGATTTATAGTTATGGGTGGATGTGATGGAAGAATGCCTAACAGAAACTACTATACTGATTTTGCAAAAGCTCTTCCTAAAGATACAGTTATCCTAACTGCCGGATGTGCAAAATATAAATATAATAAACTTCCTTTAGGTGATATAAATGGTATTCCTAGAGTACTTGACGCTGGACAATGTAATGACTCTTATTCATTAGCTGTTATAGCTTTGAAATTAAAAGAAATATTTGGACTTGATGATATCAACAAACTTCCAATAGTATATAATATTGCATGGTATGAACAAAAAGCTGTAATTGTACTTCTTGCTCTATTATCTCTTGGAGTAAAAAATATCCATATTGGTCCTACTCTTCCAGCATTCCTTTCTCCTAATGTATTGAATGTATTAGTAAATACTTTTGGACTTGCAGGAATATCTGATGTAGAAAATGATTTAGTAAAATTTGGTCTTAAATAAAATTAAATTATAATTTTTATAAAGAGATTGTGCAAAAGATTCATGCCAATCTCTTTTTTTTATTTCAGATTTTTAGAAAACAATTGACTTCTTTTCTCCTAATAAGATATAATAGATTTGTTAATTTATACGTTCATATTGAACATAAAATAACCAATATATATTAATTTATGAGGGGTGTAGAATGAAGAAAAAACTGTTATGTTTACTTGGTGCTGCTGTTATGAGCTTTACTGCTTATGGTGCTGATGTTACTACTGATGTTGTTGTAGTTGGAGGAGGAGGTGCTGGTCTTTCTGCTGCTATTGCTGCAAAAGAAAAGGGAGCTAATGTTATCCTTCTTGAAAAAATGCTTATGTTAGGTGGAAATACTAACTATGCAACTGCTGGTATCAATGCTGCAAATACTGATCTTCAAAAAAAATTAGGAATAGAAGATTCTGCTGAACTTTTCTATAATGATACTATGAAAGGTGGAAAAAATAAAAATAATCCTGAATTAGTAAAAAAATTAACTGTTGATTCTAGTAATATTATCAACTGGCTTACTGAAAGAGGTGCTGATCTTTCTGAGGTAGTATTCACAGGAGGACAAAGTGCAAAAAGAACTCACAGACCTACTGGTGGGCAAGCTGTAGGACCTGTTATTGTTGATGCTCTTGCTAATACTGCTGAAAAAGATGGTATTGATGTAAGAACTGAAAGTGAAGTTGTAGGAATCATCAAAACTGGAAACAAAATTACTGGTGTTGAAGTTAAACACAAAGGTGAAACATATAAAATAAATGCTAAAGCTGTAGTTATGGCTACTGGTGGATTTGGTGCAAATGCTGCTATGGTAGCTGAATACAGTCCTGCTCTTAAAGGATTTGGTTCTACTAACAGTCCTGCTATCACTGGAGAAGGTATCAAGATGGTAAATTCTGTTGGGGGAGCTCTTGTGGACATGACTGAAATTCAAACTCACCCTACTGTTGTTCATAACAATACTACTATGATTACTGAAGCTGTAAGAGGAGAGGGAGCTATTCTTGTAAACAGAGAAGGTAAAAGATTTATCAGTGAACTTGAAACTAGAGATGTTGTTTCTAAAGCTGAATTAGATCAAACTGGTAAAAGTGCTTTCTTAATATTTGACCAGTCTGTCAGAGAAAATCTTGGAGCTATCAATGGATATGTAAGAAGAAAACTAGCTGTAGAAGGGGCTACTCTTGAAGAATTAGCTCAAAAAGTAGGAATAGATGGAAAAACATTAGTAAAAACTATGGAAACTTATAATGGATATGTAAAAGCTGGAGCAGATAAAGACTTTGGAAAAACTGTTCTTCCTAGAGAACTTGCAAAAGCTCCTTTCTATGCTATTGAAGTTTCTCCTGCTGTTCATCATACTATGGGAGGAGTTCGTATCAATACTGAAGCTCAAGTATTAACTGCTGATGGAAAAGTTATCCCAGGATTATATGCTGCTGGAGAAATTACTGGTGGAGTGCATGGAGCTAACAGAATTGGTGGAAATGCTGTAACTGATATCACAGTTTATGGTAAAACTGCTGGAGAAAATGCTGCTGATTTCGCTAAAAACTCAAAATAATTTTAAATAACTGATAATTAAACCTAAGAGTGACTCTTTCAGTCACTCTTTTTTTATCTTAAAAGCTGAGAAAATATTTCTTAAAAATAAATATTTGACATTCTTTTTATATATAATATATAATATAATGGTAATGGTATGCATCATTTCATGCATAAAAAATACACTATATATTCTAATAAGGGGTGAAATATGAGGAAAAAACTGTTATGTTTATTGTCTGCCTTAACTATCATGATATCTTCTGTAGCTAGTGCAAAAACTATTGAAGGTGTTGGAGCAGGTTATAAGGGAGATATCAAAGTTAATGTTACTTATGAGGGAAATGAAATCAAAGGGGTAGAGATACTTAAACATGAGGAAACTGCTTTCACTAAAAAAGCTATGGAGCAGGTTACTAAAGAAATCGTAGAAAATCAAAGTGTAGAAGTTGATAATGTAGCTGGAGCTACTTACACTTCTGAAGGAATAAAGAAAGCTGTTGGAGCTGCTGTAGCTCAAGCTGGCATCAAATTAGTAAGTAAAGCACCTGCTAAAAAAGCTGATGCAGTTCTTACTGACATCTCTACCGACATTGTTGTAGTTGGAGGAGGAGGAGCTGGACTTACTGCTGCTATTGCTGCAAAAGAAAAGGGAGCTAATGTTATCCTTCTTGAAAAAATGGCTATGTTAGGTGGAAACACTAACTATGCAACTGGTGGTATTAATGCTGCTAATACTTCTCTTCAAAAGAAATTAGGTATTGAAGATTCAGAAGAACTTTTCTATAACGATACTATGAAAGGTGGAAAAAACAAAAATAATCCTGAACTTCTTAAAAAAATGACTGATGAATCTAAACATATTATTGACTGGCTTATTTCAAAAGGAACTGATCTTACAGAAGTTTCTTTCTCTGGTGGTCAAAGTGTAAAAAGAATTCACAGACCTACTGGTGGAAAAGCTGTTGGTCCTGTTGTTGTAGCTGCTCTTAGTGATACTGCTGATAAATTAGGAATTGAAATCAGAACTGAAAGTGAAGTTACTAAATTAATAAAAACTGGTGATAAAGTTACTGGTGTAGAAGTTAAACATAAAGGACAAACTTATGTTATTTCTGCTAAAGCTGTGGTTATGGCTACTGGTGGATTTGGTGCCAACCCTGCTATGATAGAAGAATACAATCCTGCTCTTAAAGGATTTGGTTCTACTAACAGCCCTGCTATTACTGGTGAAGGTATCAAAATGGTTAAAGCTGCTGGTGCTGATCTTGTAGATATGCCTGAAATTCAAACTCACCCTACAGTAGTTCATAATAATACTGCTATGATTACTGAAAGTGTAAGAGGAGAAGGGGCTATCTTAATCAACAGAGATGGTAAGAGATTTATCAACGAACTTGAAACTAGAGATGTTGTTTCTAAAGCTGAACTTGCTCAAAAAGGCGCAAGTGCTTTCCTAGTATTTGATCAAGGTACAAGAGAAAATCTTTCTGCAATAAATGGATATGTTAAACAGGGATTTGCAGTTGAAGCTTCTACTTTAGAAGAGTTAGCTGGAAAAGTAGGAATCGAACCTAAAACTTTTGTTGAAACTATTACAACTTATAATGGATATGTAAAAGCTGGTGAAGATAAAGATTTTGGTAAGAAAGGACTTCCTAGAGAATTAGTGAAAGCTCCATTCTATGCTATTGAAGTATCTCCTGCTATCCATCACACTATGGGAGGAGTTCGTATCAATACTGATACTCAAGTTCTTACTCCTGAAGGAAAAGTTATTCCTGGACTATATGCTGCTGGTGAAATCACTGGTGGAGTACATGGAGGTAACAGAATTGGTGGAAATGCTGTAACTGATATTACTGTTTTTGGTAAAATAGCTGGAGAAAATGCAGCTGATTTTGTTAAAAATTCTAAATAATAAATTTTTATAAATATTAAAAAGAGATTGACCTAAAACTTATTTTAGTTTTTAGTCAATCTCTTTATTTTTTATTATTTCTCTCTTACTTTAAATTCTATCTGTCCATTTACAAGTTCTACATCCACTTTATCTCTTTCTTTAATTCTATTAGAAAGTATCATCTTAGCAAGAGATGTTTCAAGTTGTTTTTGAATATATCTTCTAAGTGGTCTAGCACCATATTGAGGATCATACGCATTAGTTGCCAGATATTCAACAACTGGCTCTGTAAAATGCAGCTCAATATATCTATCTTTTACTTTTTCTTGTACAGACTCAAGTGATAATCTTACAATGTCTTTTATAGAAGCTAAATCTAAAGCTTTAAATATAATAATTTCATCTACCCTGTTTAAGAACTCAGGTCTGAAATTAGCTTTTAATTGATCAAGTACTCTCTCTTTTGTTTCTTCTTTTAAATTGATATCTTCAAGTATTAAGTGACTTCCTATATTAGATGTCATAATTATCAATGTATTTTTAAAGTCTATCATTCTACCTTGTCCATCAGTAAGTCTACCATCATCAAGCACTTGAAGAAGAATATTAAATACATCTGGATGGGCTTTTTCTATTTCATCAAACAGGATTACTGAATAAGGTTTTGTTCTTACAGCCTCTGTCAGCTGTCCTCCCTCTTCATAACCTACATATCCTGGAGGTGCTCCTATCAATCTAGTAGTGGAGAATTTATCCATATATTCACTCATATCTATTCTTATAACATTATCTTCATTGTCAAATAAATTATAAGCTAGAGATTTTGCAAGATAAGTTTTTCCTACTCCTGTTGGTCCTAAAAATATAAATGATCCCATAGGTCTATTTTTATCTTTAAGTCCAGCTCTTGATCTAATCATAGTATCTGCTACTGCTCTTACAGCTTCATCCTGACCTTTTACTCTGTCTTTTAAAGTATTTTCAAGGTTAAGTATTTTTTCTTTTTCAGTTTCAGCTAATTTAGATACTGGAATACCAGTCCATTTAGAAACAATATCAGCTATTTCATCAGCATTAACCTCTTGTTTTAACAGTCCGCTGTTTCCATAAGTTTCATCTAATTTTGCCTGCTGTTCCTGTATTTCTTTTTCAATACCAGCTAATTTTCCATATTTTAATTCTGATAATCTGCTTAAATCATAATTTCTTTCAGCTTGTTCCATTTCAAGTTTAACTTTTTCAGCTTCTTCTTTAAGCTGTTTTACTTTTGTTATATCTCTTTTTTCAAGTTCCCATTGTGATTTCAACAAAGATTTTTTAGAGTTCATTTCTGCAAGTTCTTTTTCAAGTATTTCTAATCTATCTTTTGATCCTTGATCAGTTTCTTTTTTCAAAGCTTCTCTTTCTATTTCCAGCTGCATACTTTTTCTAGTTAATTCATCAAGCTCTGCTGGCATAGAATCTATCTCTGTTCTTATCATAGCTGCTGCTTCGTCTATAAGGTCAATAGCTTTATCTGGAAGCTGTCTGTCTGCTATATATCTGTTACTCAAAGTTGCTGCTGAAACTATTGCAGAGTCAGATATTCTTACTCCATGATACATTTCAAATTTCTCTTTAAGTCCTCTTAAAATAGATATAGTATCTTCAACAGTAGGTTCATCAACCATTACTATCTGGAATCTTCTTTCAAGAGCAGCATCTTTTTCAATATATTTTCTGTACTCATCTATAGTAGTAGCTCCAATTACTCTTACTTCTCCTCTGGCAAGCATAGGTTTTAAAATATTCCCTGCATCCATTGCTCCATCAGTTTTTCCTGCACCAACTATAGTATGTATCTCATCTATAAATAGTATTATATTTCCGTTTGAACTTTCTACTTCTTTTAATACACCTTTAAGTCTTTCTTCAAACTCTCCTCTGAATTTTGCTCCAGCTATCAGTGCACCCATATCCAATGAATAAAGTTTCTTTCCTTTTAATGATTCTGGAACATCACCATTAAGTATTCTTTGAGCAAGTCCTTCAGCTATAGCAGTTTTTCCTACTCCAGGCTCTCCTATTAATATAGGGTTGTTTTTAGTTCTTCTTGATATTATCTGTATAGTTCTTCTTATTTCACTATCTCTTCCTATAATAGGATCTATTTTACCTTGTCTTGCTAATTCAACAAGATCTCTTGCATATTTTTCAAGAACTTCATATGTTGCTTCTGGATTTTGAGAATCTACTTTTTGATTTCCTCTCACCTCTTTTACTGCTGCTTCATATTTTTTTTCATCTATTCCTAATTTTTTCAATAGAGGCATCTCTTTTATCAACGCCCAAAAGATGTGTTCTACACTAACATAAGAATCTCCCATCTTTTCCATAATATTTTCTGCTTCTATTAAAATTCTGTGAGTAGATTGATCTAAAGTAACATCTCCCAAACTGCTTCCTTCTATTCTAGGGAATTTATTCACTTCATTTTCTATCTGCCCAATAATGTAGTTGAGATTCAATTCAAGCTTCTCCATAATTCTTGGAATAAGTCCTTCTGTATTTTTTAAAAGTGCCAATGCCAAAAATTCAGGTTTTATTGTTTGTTGTTTAGCTCTCATAGTCAATGCTTGAGCCTCATTTAAAGCAAGTAATGAATTCTCTGTAAATTTGTTTGGATTCATATAACCAACCTCCTTTTCAATCTCTATATTAAAATTTAATTTATAACAATATTCATCTTTTATATTTTGATTATAGAACACTTTTTTATTTTTGTCAACCATTTTAAAACAATATTTTTTTTTATTCTTTTTTCACTACATTTATTTTATATTTTATTATTCAGTTTAAAAATGATTTTTCTTTTATATTTATATTATACTCTTTCCAAATATTTTTCCTCTTTAATTTATCTTTTTATTATATTATACTGTAGTTTAGAAACATTACTATTTATGGTTCAAAATTTCTCAAATAATAATTTGATTTATTTTGAAAAGTGTGAAATAATATCTTATATACATTGTTTATAATTTCTAAATCTTGAAAAAATAGGGAGGAAAATATGGGATTATTTGACATGTTTAAGAAAAAGAAAGAAGAGGAATGGTTTGATATATATTCTCCACTTAATGGAAAAGTTATAGATTTATCAGAAGTTCCTGATGAAGCTTTTGCTCAAAAAATGGTAGGAGACGGATGTGCTATTGATCCTGCTGAAGGAGTAGTGTGTGCTCCAGTAGATGGTGAAATTGATATTTTTGAAACTAATCATGCTGTAAGTTTTGAAACTCCTAATGGACTTGAAATGATAGTTCACTTTGGAATAGATACTGTTACTTTAAAAGGTGAAGGATTCAAAAGAGTAGCTGCTGGAAATCAAGTTAAAGTTGGAGATAAATTAGTTGAGTATGATCTTGAATTTATAAAAAGCAAAGTACCTTCAGTAAAAACTCCTGTTATCATTAATAATATGGATATGATAGAAAAAATTGATGTTGTAGCTAAAGGTAAAGATGTTAAAATTGGAGATCTTTTAATGAGAGTACAACTAAAAAAATAATTAGTTAATTATTGACCACCGTTTTAGAGCGGTGGTTTTTTATTATATAAAAAGCTCTCTCCTTTTTTCAAAGAAGAGAGCCGTTATTACTCTTAAAATATTTCAAATTTTTTCAAAACTTCACTAGGCATATTTTTTTGATAATATTCCAATATTTTTATAGCTGGTTTATAATCTTTCTTTAGTTCTAATAAGTTGATATATTCATTTTCTATACTTTGTACAGAATAGAAATCGCTCTTTTCAAACATTTTGAATAATTCAGTTATTATATCCATTCTTTCTTCTATTTCACATCCCGAATTCTTTCCTACCATTAATGCTTCCATGTAAAAAGATCTGCTGTCTTTTGTTTTTCCTAATTCCTTTGCTCCCTTTGCTAATAGAACAAGTACATCAAAGTTATCACATTCTTCTTTTATTCCATTTATTTCATAGTTATCTTTACATTTTTCATAGAATTTTTTTAAAAATACTTTATCTTCAGTAATTATTCCTATTTCAATAAGTTTGCTGTATGCTTCTGCCTTTTCTTCAGAACTTCTTCCTTTAGCTAAGGATACATACTCTTTAGACGCTTCCTCATAATCGCCCATATTTTTATAAGTTTTAGCTGTCATTTTTCTTACTTCAAATAAGAAATCTTCATTTTTAGACTTCTTAAATAAGAACTTTAATATATTTAGTGCTTCTGTATACCCTTCTGTCTCTACTAAAGCCTCTGCATATCTGTACTGAAGCATTTCATATTCTTTGCTCCATTTTTCTTTTGAAAGTCTATCTTCAAATTTTCTATAAGTGAATACACTATTTTTATAATCACCTAATATTTTATTAAGTTTCATAATTTCTAATAGTTTTTCTTTAAGGTCAACTATTTTTCTGATACCATGAAGCGATTTTAGAATATAGTCTCTTGCATCTAAATAATTCTCTTCATTTTCAAATCTTGCAAAAAGTTTCATACAATATTCACTTCTATCATTATCATTTAATTCAAAAAGTGCTTCTTCTATTTCCCAAATGTTTTCTTTGAGATCTGAACTTGTATCTTTAGTTATATTTTCTAAGTATTCCAAAGCCTGTACTTCTTTTGTTTTCATAAGATCACTTAGTTTGATGGAATCTTTTATTCCTCTTTCACCTAATATTTTAGTAAAGTTTTTGCAAAGTAATTTAGCTGTTTTTTCTGTCAGCGATCTTTTGCCTATTTCAATCATACCTAAAAAAACTCTAGTAATGTCATCCCCCACTAATTCTCCTTGAGTTATTTTATGTTTCTTTCTAAAGGCTAACAATTTTTCTTCTGGTGACAAAAACATTTTCTTTTCCCCCTTTTGTCTATTTATTGGTTATAAAAAAATTCTTTATCAAAAAACCAACTTTATTCCTGGCTTTTTAATGTTATACGACTTTATCGTATTATACTACAAATTTTCTTATTTGTGTATTGAAAATTTCATTTTTTTAAAAATTTTTTTAGATGTCTCCAATAATAACTTCGACAAAAGATATTTAAGTAATTAAAAAAAGTATTTAATTAATTCATAATGGCATATTTTAAATTATTTCATCCAATTTTTCCTTGTATGTATGCTTTTTTCCTTATTTTTAAGAACCAATCTTTTTTTTATTAATCTTCAAGAAGAGAATCGTTCTCTCTTTAGTTAACAGCGTTTATTAATTTTATAGTTCTATCCCCTTATTTTTTAGGAGTTCCTCTAACATTTCTGGAAAATCAAGGTGAATTCCTGCTATTCCTATTTTTTCTGCTCCTTCTACATTTACTTTAGTATCATCTATAAATAATGTTTCTTCAGGAATGAGTCCATATTTAGCTAACAATAACTCATATATTCTCTGATTTGGTTTTAAAAGATGGCAATAACAAGATATAACTCCTCCATCAAATGCATTAAAAAATTCCCAGTCATTTTGTATCTGCTCAAATGCTGGTCTATGAAAATTAGAAAGAACAAATAAATCATACCCTTTTTCTTTTAATTTTTTTAATACTTTAATATTTTCTTCTATTGGTATTAAACAATCCATTATATTATTTTTAAAAAGTTTTTCTAAATTCTCTCTTTCTTCTGGAATTTTTTCAGCAAATTTTTCTATTGCATCCTCATATGATAAAGTTCCTCTGTCAAGCTCCAACCATTCTTTACTTTTAAAAACAGTCTCTATAAACTTTTCCTGTCTTTCTTTTTTTACATTATTTTCTAAAAAATTCTCTGGAGTGTATTTAATAAGCACATTCCCTAAATCAAATATAATATTTTTTATCATCTTAAACCTCTTTTTTAAATTTGATATTTTCCTCAATCTGTATTATAATCTATGCATATTAGTTTAGCAATATTTTTATTCGATTGAGGTGATAAAATGAAGATAAAAGCAGTTGCTCTGGACTTAGACGGAACACTCTTAACAACTGACAAAAAAATTTCAGATATTAATAGGGATGTTCTTAAAGAATTGGAACAGCAAGGTGTAAAAATATTTATAGTTACAGGAAGAACTTACAATGCTGCTAAGCCTTATGCAGAATATCTGGATCTTGGCGGTGTTGTGATATCATATAATGGAGCTAAGGTCGTTGAATATAAAAGTGATAGAGTTGTATTTGAACTGCCTTTGCAAGAAGAATATGTAAAAGAGGTTATAAGAATAGCTAGAAGAATGGGAGTTCCTCTTAACCTTTATCAGGACAATAAATGGTATGTAGAGGATTCAAGCAGAAAAGAAGTTCTTGAATATGCTAAAGAAAGAGATCTTATCCCTATTGAAAAAGATTTCTATAGCTTTGATAACTACGAAATGACTAAAACTGTGTTCATGGGTGCACCTGATATTCTTGATGAAGTAAATAGAGAAGTAGAAAAAATATTAGGTAATAAAGTGTACAAAGCTAAATCTATGGATACCCTATATGAAGTGTTAAACAGAGAGGTAAATAAAGGTCTTGTACTGGAAAGAACTCTCAGAACTTATGGTATTACTCCTGAAGAATGTGCAGCTTTTGGTGATGCTGTAAATGACATAGAAATGCTTACTTCTGTAAAATATGGAGTAGCTATGGGAAATGCTCCTCATGAAGTAAAATCAAGAGTTAATTATGTCACTGACACGAACGATAATAATGGTGTAGCCAAATTTCTAAAGAAATTTTTCTTTTGACACGATTTCGATTTTATGATAGAATTCTATAATCAAATAAATATCATATAAAGGTTGATATTTGTTTTCAAGTTGTTTAACAAGGAGCATTTCGCTCCTTTTATTTTAAATTTGGAGGTTTTTATGAAAGAAAATAGTATTGTAATACTGGACTTTGGTTCTCAATACAATCAACTGATTGCCAGAAGAGTCAGAGAAATGGGTGTTTATGCTGAAGTTGTTCCATATTTTGAACCTTTAGAAAAAATACTTGCTAGAAAGCCTAAAGGAATAATCCTTTCAGGAGGACCTTCCTCTGTATATGCAGAAGGAGCTCCTACTATAGACAAAGAATTATTCTACAAAGGTATCCCTGTATTAGGTATCTGTTATGGTATGCAGCTTACTACTCACTTAATGGGTGGAGAAGTTGCTAGAGCTGATAAACAGGAATTTGGTAAAGCTGAACTTTTAATTGATTCTGCTGACAGTCCGCTTTTCCAAGGTATTCCTAACAATTCTAAAGTATGGATGAGCCACAATGACCATGTTACTAAAATGGCTCCTGGATTTGTTCAAATTGGTCATACTGATTCATGTGTAGCTGCTGTGCATCTGCCTGAAGTTAATAGTTACTGTATTCAATTCCATGCTGAAGTTACTCACTCAGAATATGGAACTCAAATCCTTAAAAACTTTGTTTTCAATGTTGCTAAATGTGAGCAAAACTGGTCAATGGGTAACTACATTGAAGAAACTGTAAAAAGCATCAAAGAAACTGTTGGAGATAAAAAAGTTCTTCTTGGACTTTCAGGAGGAGTTGACTCATCAGTTGCTGCTACTCTTATCCACAAAGCTATTGGAGATCAACTTACTTGTATTTTCGTAGATACTGGATTATTAAGAAAAGATGAAGCTAAAAAAGTAATGGAAATATATGGAGAAAACTTCCATATGAATATCAAATGTGTTGATGCAGAAGATAGATTCCTTGCTAAATTAGCTGGTGTATCTGACCCTGAAACTAAGAGAAAAATAATTGGAAAAGAATTCATTGAAGTATTTGATGAAGAAGCTAAAAAACTTGAAGATGTAGAATTCCTTGCTCAAGGAACTATATATCCAGATGTTATTGAATCTATGTCAGTAAAAGGACCTTCAATGACTATTAAATCTCACCACAATGTTGGAGGACTTCCAGAAGATATGAAATTTAAACTTCTTGAGCCTTTAAGAGAACTTTTCAAAGATGAAGTAAGAAAAGTAGGAAGAGAACTTGGAATTCCTGATCATATGGTTGACAGACATCCATTCCCAGGTCCAGGACTTGGAATCAGAATCCTTGGTGAAGTAGATAAAGAAAAAGCTGATATTTTAAGAGAAGCTGATGATATATTTATTGAAGAATTAAGAGCTGCTGACCTTTATACTAAAGTAAGTCAAGCATTTGTTGTTCTTCTTCCAGTTAAATCTGTTGGAGTTATGGGAGATGAAAGAACTTATGAATATACTGCTGTATTGAGATCTGCTAATACTATTGACTTCATGACTGCTACTTGGTCACACCTTCCATTTGAGTTCTTAGAAAGAGTTTCTAATAGAATTTTAAATGAAGTTAAAGGAATCAATAGATTAACTTATGATATTTCATCAAAACCACCTGCAACTATCGAGTGGGAGTAGTAGATAAATTTCTCTCAAACCATTATTTAAAGAGAGTTTGAAAGAACTAAAAAACCTTCGTGACAATAAAATGACAATAAAAAATTAAAGGAGAGTTTTCTGGACTCTCCTTTTTTCTTGCCTTTTTATATATTTTCAATGGCCTTTTCTTGCTTCTCATTTTTACATTGTTCTAATATTTTTTTTAATTTAGCAGGAACAGGTACACCTATCAAAGTAGCATTTTCTAAAATAGATAATCCCTCACTTCCAATATAGAAACATATAACTACAAATCTACAATTTAATCCTTTTTCAGTCAAATGAAAAATTATATCAAGTCTATTACTCATAGCTACTATTATAAGAATTACAAATTTTTTAAGTATTCCATAGACAGCTTTTTTACTATTTAAATCTTTATTCTTAATAGCTTTTATCCAACCAGTTATATAATCAAAAATCATAAATAATAATAATCCTGTTAATATATCATCTTTGCCACCTATAAGATAAATCATAGCTCCTATGCTTAGACTATATAAGATATCTCCAATATTAATATTTGTTAAATCAGAAACTAATTTTGCAATCATTTATTCCCCCCTTTAAATTCTTTGCAGTAACCTTTCAAATAAATCAAACCACCAGCCAGTTATAGCAAGACTTGGAAATAATGAAGCAAGAACACACATAAAAAGAGAAACTATAATTATTATTGCTACTACCTTTGAATAAACATCTATTTTTTTTACTTCTATATCTTGTTCCTTTTCAGCATTTTTACTTCTTTTAAAAACAATGTCTAAAATTTTACTCCCAAACTTTATCAATCCCTCTACCATTTGTATCTCCTTTAATAGTTTTTTTCTATATTGTTATATCTTCTGATCACATCAGTTGGATGTTCTATTCCCCATTTAGTTTCAAGTTTAAACTTCAAAATATTTTCGGAAGTTGCGATTTTTAAAGTTTTTAAATATTTGTGCATTTTCCCATTTATTGCAAGATTAAACTGATTATGATAATCAACTAAATGAATAAATACTTTCTCATTCATTTCTGGAAGTCCCTCAAGTCTAACAACATGATTTATCATAGATTTTATATGCTGTAAATCAAGTTCATCAATTTCTTTTTTATGCTCTGATAGCTTTCCATTTAGGTCTAAAACATCTTTGTCAAGCTGTAGTAATCTATTTATATCACTATCACTAAAATCACATTTTTCTTGTAAAAATTTTTTAGCACTATCATTATTTTTAACATCAAACTGACTTCTTCCAAAACTATACCCACTTCTTCCACCTGCATATGAAAATTTATATATAAAATTCTGATTATTGGATATTTCATTTAATGCGATAACTTTCATGACCTTGTTTACATCTATATTTCTTATTATTTCTTTTATATTCATATTTTCATCCTTTTTTATATTTTAAAAGTTTCAATTTTATTTCCCAAGTTATTAATTTCTATTTCTAAATTATTCATTTTTACTACAATGAAACTGATTTCATCAGCAGAAGGAAACTTGCTTGCTTCTAACATATTTTTATTTTCAACTAATTTTTGATATTCAAGTATCTTATTAGCTCTAACTTCTACAATTTCTTCTTTTGTCATAGTTTCATACCATATACGATTTTCTTTATCCCATGCTTTCCTTAAAATGCTCTCTGGACACTCTACAATTAAAATTTCCCCATTTTCAATATATTCTCCATCTTGTAATAATTCAGACATATTTAAATTTAATATTTTTTCTTCTCTTGTCATTTCTCTTAAAGAATTTCCATCTATTATTGGATACTCATATCTTGTATCACTTGCATACCAATTTTCATCCCAGTTTTCATAAAATTTTTCAGGATCTTTCTTAAATTCCTCCAAGTTACAATTTAAAGCTGTTATAAATGTTAGTGCTTCATTATAAATATTAGTTATCATTTTATCCTCCTAAAATTGAGCCAATGCCCTTATTTTTTTTATTTTTTCAGTTTTTTCAATTGCTGTCATTTCTTGAATATAATGATCTCTTGTGACAGTTGTATTTTTATGATATGCTATTAATGCCCCATCATCTATACTCCCTAATTTAGTCACAATATTAACAATTGTTTTTCTTAAAGTGTGTGGATATAAATCCTCAATGTTTAATATTTTTCCTATCTTACGTACTCTTGCTCGTATTGTTTCACGAGACATATTTTTATATTTTCCATTATATTTTGTAATTAAAAAGTCATCTATTTTTATATTATTTTCTTGCCTCCATATGAGATATTTATTTATCAAAACCTTTGTTTCCTCTGATATATAAACTTCTCTCATTTCTCCACCTTTTTGCTTTATATTTATAAATACATCATTTTTTAAATCTAAATTGCTTATTTTTAAACGAGTCATTTCCCCTATTCTAATAGCACTATCAATAAAAATATTAAAAATTATTTTACTTCTGATATCAAATTTTTGTGGCTGTAATTCCATTTGTTGCTTTATAAATTTAATTTGTTCTATTGTTAAAAAATAACTATTTCTTCTTTTGTCCAACTTAGATTTTTGTTGTCTTTCTATGTCTAATACAGGATTAAAAATTATTTTTCTTGTTCTTCTAGCCCAAATATAAAAACTTGAAAGAGCAGTTATTTTATTATTAACAGTAACTTTATTGTTTCCCCTTTCTCTAACACAATACATCATATACCTATCTATTATTTCTGGAAATTCATTTAATGTTTTTTTATCAAGCAGATAATACCCTTTATCTTTTGTATGAAACCATTTTAGAAATAAATTCATATTACTTTTATAAGTTTTGTAGGTTGTGTCTGCTGTGTCAATTGACTTTGAAATTTTACTTTCAAGATACATTTTATAAATTTCATTGTTTTTTTTAAAATTATCTCTAAAAAAAGTTTTCAAAAACATTTGCTTCTCCTTAGTTTCTTGACGTTTTTGATAATTGGTATCATCATTCTTTTTGTTTTCGCAAGCTTGCGAAAACTATATTTTTAAATTATAATTTTTATAAAAATATCTACTCTAATTTCCAAATCTAACAGAAAATTTGATTTTCTTAGAAATTAAAAAGCTAGTATTTTCAAGGCATTCACACTTTTATCTTTAAAGAGGGAAAAGGGAATTTTGTCTATCCCCTATTCATAACCACCTAATTAAATAATTCTCTAAACTTAATACCCTATAGCAAAATACATAAAAAAATCGGCAACAGGTGCTTCAGTTAAAAAAATAAAGCCAGTTTTATCCATAGAATCTGTTTCTATAGCTTGTTTGTTTATTCCACCACTTGTGTAATCTGTAAGGAATACTCCTAGACATTTGTTAGGAAAAGGTTTATCAAATAAAACTCGGGCTTCATGTTTAGCTGCAACATCTTTAATTTTTATTATTATTTTATTGTTTAAATTATTAATTGTAAATAAATTCTCTAATCCTGTTCTATAACAAGATAATTAAATTGGGGAGAATAATCTGAAGAAGATTGAAGAACAATTATTCCAAAACCGGAAGTATTTATACTATAAAGTTTTATTTTAGTTGTAGATAAAGTTGCAACAGAGTAAATTTCTTCTCCCACTATTACTAAAGGAGGTTTTTTATATGTTTTTTTGAAAGAAATAGCTATCTTTTGTCCAGAATAAGCTTTATTTATTCCCAACTTCCCAACTTCAATAATTTTAAATAAATTCTCTAATTATATTCTTAGTACATATACTGATATAACCATAGTATTTGTAGAAAAGCCTGTTTGTCTATCTACCAATATATTATCTGTATTTATATTTAGAGAAAATGAAAATGGTTGTTTAATATCTGCAGAATAAAAACCAGATAATTCCAATCCAGAAATTGCTTTAGAAGTAAATATTTTTGTTCTAGTGTAACTGTAATCACCTAGATAAAATCCCATATTAACAAAAACAATATCATTTTCTATAAGTTTTTTTGTAAAAGTCATAGGAGTTTTAAATTTAAATTCTGTCGGTTCCAATGCCCAAAAACCTTTTAGATTCTCTAATTTGTTTCGATTTTGAAAAACTGATAATTCTTCAAAGTTTGCGTTAGGAGCGGTCAAAGATGAACCACTATAATTTTCTACACATACATAAAACTTATTTGTTGCTGGAAGTAAGTATATTCCTTCTTTTACTGCTGTTGTAAGTGGAAAAGTTCCACTATATCCACCTGCTAGTCCATTTATTTTATTTACTATTGCTGGTCCTTGTCTTGCATCTAAAATTTTCCCTTCATCTACAGTAATTAAATTATTTTCTACATCATCTTTATTTGCTTTTTTAGTAAATAATTCATTTATAGATTCCCATATAGTTTTTGCAGTTGTAAGAAGCCTACTATCAGTCATATCCTGCTTTTTTTCTAATTCTTTTTCCAGATATTCTTTATCTATCCAAAATTCTTTTCCACTCCAATTTACTACCAAACTTTCTAAAGATGTAGCTATTATATTAAAATGATTTTTCAATTTTACTGGAGCAGTACTCTGAGTTGGTAAATAAGAAGCTTCATTCCCATCATTTACATACCAATATAAAACTTCTACTCCTTCATCTTCTACATATATTCCAAATTCTCGTGGAAAATATCCTTCAGTTACTCCATCATTATCCATTTGGATTGTAAGTCTTACTGCATCTTGTATTTGGGTTTTCTCAGATATTCCTACCTCTTTTTTTAAGCTTTTTACATCTATAAACTTTGCTGGATCTTCTGTTTCTTCAAGCAATCCATTACCTATCTTTACTTTAACAAATTTTATAGGAAGTTCATTTGCTTTACACTTAGCTTGATACATACTTCCTGCATTTGTAAATCCATTATATTTCATCTTTCTACCTCCATTTCTATTGTCTTATAAATCCCTTGATATGATTTCAGTTTTATATCTCTATCTTCTAAATTACTAAAATATTCTTTTTCAATTTCGGAAATTACGAAATTTCCAACCCTATACTCTGCATTTTCTCTTTCTCTATCTAAGCAAATAGATTCTAGTATACTTCGACAATTCTTATATTTATTTATTATTTCTAATAAGTCATCCACCCAATGTACTGAAGTATTAATTTTTGTTGTTGTCACTTTAAAAGTAAAAGGTTGTCCATTAAATTCAAACCATTCTGATAACTGAATTGGATAGTTTAATTTTTTTAAATTTTCTTCTATTATTTTTTTAGTTCCTTTTTTACTATGTGCCCAATAAGCTTCTTTTATGAGCCTTATTTTCACTTCTCTATCTAGTTCTTCTTTCCAGTTATCTATTACAAATTGCCAAGCTAAAGCTGATAAGACTTCATCTGATTGTTCTTCTAAGTTTTTAAAAATTGCTAATTTGGGAATCTCTGCAACTACCTCCTCTTTAAAAACTTCTTCAAATTGGAGAGATAAAGCTTGTAAATTTTTATATTTTTTTAAATTTTCTGGAAAAATCTTTTGATAATCTGTAGTTAAAAGATTACTCATCTTCTACCCCCTGATAGTCTATTTGTATGGATTTTTCTTGTGCTATTTTAATTTTATCTATTTTAGTGAAAACTGGACTTGTTATTTCAACTCTCTTTGCTCCTGCTTGAATCAGAAGTTGAATAAGTTTATTTGGATTTATATCTCTTCCAAGTTTCTGTTTTTGCCAGATTTTATATTCTTCCACTGCTTCACTTACTTTAGGAGTTATTAAAAGAATATCATCTTCTTTATTTAGCCACCATTTAAATTGTATATTGTAATTTTCTGCTGTTGGAGGTTCAACCTGAACATTATCAGTAAAAGGTCTTACTCCATTTTCTAATATATTTTTTACAATATTTAATACCTCTTCTCCTGGAATAATTCCATTCTTTAGCAAAGGAATTATCTTAACAACTCCTGGTGTTTCCTCAGGAGTATATATTTCTGCATCAACTATATCCTGATGAGCTGTTAGTACATAGTATTTATACGCTGCAACTGGTCCAGCTGTAGAAAATGATGTAGGTTTTAAATGTATCCTTTCTCTAAGACTTTCATCTTCTTCTCTGTTTGTGCCTCCACTAGAAACCGTTATATTTTCTACAGTATAAAGATAAGGTATATCATCTACTATTGTATTTATTTCTCTCTTTTCAAAATTATTCCCTATTTCTCCAGTTGTTATGCAAGTCACTTCTCCTATAATTTCTCTAGTTCCTATTTTAAGTTCCAAATTTTCATTTAATTCAAAATATAGACTCCCAGCAGCTACTTTATGCCCTTTTGGAATGACTACTACTTCTGTAAATATTTTTGTAAAGGTATATTTTATAGTTGCCTTTGCTCCTTTTTCCTCGTTTCTCTCTACTCCTACTAAAGTTCCAATTGCATCTAAATATTCATCCTTAGCATATTTCAGAAGATTCATTTTTCCAGTAAAATTAATTTCTTCTTTAGAGACACTAAATAAATAAGTTAACCAACCTATAAAATCATTAATTGGATCTCCTTCAGCAATTTTAAGATTCATAATTCTCTCATATCCAGCTTTAAGAATTTTTTCTATATTATTTACATCACTATCCACAAATCTGATATCACTCATTTAATATCTCTCCTTTTATAATTCCTGCAACTTTTTCTTTTTCAGAAACCATATTTATTTCAGTTACTAAAAATCTTTTTTCCTCTCTAGTTAGTTCATCCATTACATCAGCTGCTATTTCAGCTTTTACAATTTCTGTTGGCAAATCTACATTTTCTGAGTTTATTCCCTTTTCTCTTGCTAAAACAACATTTCCTCTTACTCTTCCAACTATATTTTCTATATTTTGAATTACTTCTTCAGAAACATTTCTTTTAAAAATATAATTTCTTTCAATATTTTTTATTTTTACTTCCATTAGTTATACTCCTTTAAAGTTAATGATAACTCTATCTTTGTAACTGTTCCTAATGCAGAAAAAGTCTTATGATTTTCAGAAATACTTGTTATCACATACATCCCTGTTCCTATTACTTTTCCTCCTAAAATAAATTTTAATTTTTTACCTTTTTTCATATATTCTTCTAATTCTTTTGCTACCTTAAGAGGATTCACTTTAAAAGCTGCATTTAAATGAATATCAAACTTTATTTCATCTAAATTAGCACTATCAAATTGCAACTTAGGTTTACTTTCAATTATTTTATGTTCTATCCAGTTTACACTTTTAGAAATAGAAAGATTATTTATAGTTTTAATATAATAAGTATTACAAGCAAATATAACCTTTCCTAAACTTCCTACTATCATTTTTCCTCCTATTCTGGAGGTCCAGAAATATCACTTCCTGCTTTTACTCCAGATGTTTTATGTGTTTTTAAAGATACTCCATCTGCTTTTATATCTCCTTTTGTAAGATTTATATTTCCATCAATTGTTATATCACCAATAATTGAAATTTCAGGACATACAATCTCTATACTTTTTTTACAATTTACATATAATCTTGAAGTTTTTTCATCATATTCAATTCTGGTTCCATCTTTATATAGTTTTATATCTTTTCCTTCATCTGCTCCTACTGGAATTGGATTAACCTCTGAAAAACCGCTTCCAAGATAATAGCCACTATCTCCATTGTCTACTATCAAACAAAGTCCTTTTTCACCTATTACAGGCATTTTATATTCTTTTGTTCCAGTAGTTCTTCCCTGAAATACAATTAATTCTTCTGATTGTATTTCCAAATCTTCAAAAGTAACTTTTACAGTCCCTTTTTTATTATTTACTATAGATACAGTTCCAAATCTTATCATTTTTCTTCCTCTTCTTCTTCTACTTTTCTCAAAGATAGACTTAGATTATAGTTGGAAAAATCTATACTAATATCTGTTATCAGGTATTTTCCAGCAAAATCTCCAAAGCCTTCTATTTTTATAGTTTCACCTGCTGTTAAAAATCTTTCTCTTCCTAATATAGATATATTACCCTTTATAGCTTTTTTATTCTTTTCTCTTAAAGCCTTTTCAGCTATTTTAGCTAAATATGCTCTTTTTTGTGAATCAGTTTCTCCAGGAGGACATTTTTCTTCATTGATAAAAAGAATTCTTTGGGTTCCTCTTTTATAACCTTTTCTTTTTTTTGCCATAAAAGTCCATTCCATTTTTTCTTCTATTTTGGGATCCCAAAATGATATTTTACATCCTGCATATGTATCTGTATCATCTTCCTCAAAAGAATAAGAAATAAGATCTGTTCTTTTAAATGTCATTACAGATTCTTTTTTTTCATAAACTTCCTCTTCAAATAAGATTAACCTATCATTATATAGCTTCACATCTATTCCTGCTTCCTTTGTAATTCTTTTTAGAAAATTAAAATGAGATTCTAATTTTTCTGCTAGTCTAGTATACTTTCTATTAAAATCAGCTTCCCAGATTAATTCTAATCCACATTCTTTAGCTATATCCTGTGCCACTCTCTTTATTGTTACATTTTCCCATACTCTATTTTTTTTACTGTCCATTATATCTTTAGTTATATCTATAGATATTGCTTTTATTTTCACTGTATCAGGAGGTCCAGAAAATTGAATATTATCTACATAAAAGGTCCCTATGTTTATTTCTATCATTCCTTCGTTTTCCCAGTTCCATAAATAAGCTATTGCTTCTATTTTATCCCCCTTCAAAGGTTTCCACCCAGATATCCAAAGTTGCTTTCTATCCTGCAATGTCATTTCGATAGTATCGAATTCATTTAAAGAATCTGACTGAGAAAAATTTAATAAATCATCTTGAATAAATTGTGTAATATCTTTCCCTTCATAACATATGGAAAGAGAAATTCTTCTTGTATCTCCTACTAATTTTTTATAATCTTCTTTTATTTTTTCTATCATTTTATCTTCTCCAAGGAGGAACAGTTTCATCATAAGTTTTAGGAATATCTCTATACTTTATATTTTTTCCTGCTTCAAAAATGACTGTTCCTATAAATTCTTGATTAAGCTCAAATAAAGTATTATACGCTTTAGAATCTCCAAAAATTTTATAAGAAATACTATCCCAAGTATCCCCTGAAATAGTAGTATATATTTTATCTTCCTCCACCTTTTCTGTACACCTCCCTTTGATATCTTTCAAAGTAACTTTTAAATTGATTATAAGAAACTTCTTTATCTTTTCTTAATGCTTCTTCCACTCCAGTTGCATTATTAGCATATATAACTGGTGCATATGTAAAATTAAATTCAGATAATCCGTTATTAAAGTTTTCCCTAGAATCATATGCTCCAAGAAATCTTCCTGTTTTTTCCCACAAACTAAGGCTATTAGCATTTTTAGTTAGTGGAATTATAGACTCTGAATTGCCTCCTTCTCCTATCATGGCAAGAGTAGGACTTGTTACAATACCTCCAGTTGCATATCCAGGGATCGCCTCTTCTCCAAAACCAAAAAATGATTTTGTCTGACTCCATTTATTAGCTCCAAAAGATTTTACTCCTTCCCATTTTTCTCCAACTTTTGTAAAGAATCCATCTATCTTACTGTAAGCTTCTATAAAGAAATCTATTACCTCTGCTCCTGTATCTTTTACAGAAGTCCATTTTTCTTTTATCCAATCAAAACTTGCATCTAGTACATTTTCACTTTTTTCTTTAAATGAATCCCAATTTTCTATCCATCCTGCTACCATATTAATCAGATATTCTTTAAGTTCTCCTCCTTTTTCCATAATAGTATCCCAGTTTTGATAAACAAGCCTTCCTGCTTTTAAAACATATCCTAAAGGTCCCATTAAGAACCAATACTTATCTATTAATTCTCCTATAGCTTTCCTCAATCCTGCTGTTTTTTCTTTCACCTTATCCCAATTTTTATATAATAGGTATCCTGCTGCTACTAAAGCCAATATTCCTGCTATTATCCAAGTAACAGGACTTGCAAGTGCGGTCATTCCTATCTTCCCCAATGTCACCATAGCTTTTCCTGCTGTTTTTCCAAAACCTATTATTCCGCTTCCTACTGTTTTTCCAAAGCTTAATACTCCTTTTTTTAAAAAAACTAAATTGTTAACAACTTTACTTGCTATTTCTTTTTCTGATATATATGCAACAGTTTTTAAGCCCATAGACCATCCTTTCATCCCTAACCCTATTGCTTTAATAGCCAATCCTGCTCCATATAACCCAACAGTTAACTTTACTAAATTCATAACAAGTTTTTTTACTCCTTCAGGATTTTCTTTCATTAATTTAGTTATCTTCTTGGCAAATTCTGTTCCATATTTTGCTAAATCTTGTATTACAGGTAAAAGCTCTGTTCCTAAATCAGCTTTTATAAAATCAAATTGTGTTTTAAGAACTTGTAATTTATTTTCAGTTGTATTATTTTTATTTCTAAATTCTTCTTCTTGAGCTCCATCATAAATTTCTTTATCTCTAACAATTCCTAAATTCTTATTATATTTCTCTTGTGCCTCTAATAAATTAGCTGCTGCAACCTTTCCTTCATCTCCAAAAAGCATTTTTAAAACTGCTGCTCTTTTGGATTCATTTACTTTTCCTAGTCTGCTAAATACTTTTTCCATAGCTTTTTCAGGGTCTTCTTGAGTCTCTTTAGCTAAATATTTGGGATTGATTCCTAAGATATCTAAAGCTTTTCCTACTTCTCCTTTAGCTGCATCTCCTGCTGTCAAAGCATTTAATAGCTTAGTGGCACCTGTTGCTGCTTTTTCAGGAGCCATTCCCATTTCTATTAAAGTTGCTCCTAATGCTGCTGTCTGATTTACTGCCATTCCTGCTATCTTAGGAATGTTTCCCATACGAGTTATAAAATCAGAAATTTGAGTTTCTGTTGCTCCTGTATTGTTTCCCAAAATATTTATTTGATCTCCTAATTCTTTTAATTGAGTTAAGTCCATTCCAAAAGCATTTTTCCATATAAACATATTCTTAGCAGCATCTTCTCTAGACATATCAAAAGCTACTGCCATTTTAGCAGCCTGTTCTACATAAGATATTGCTTCCTCTTGTCCTATTCCTGATTGTCCTGCGGTTGCTGCCATACCATATAAATCTTCTTGTGATATAGCAATTCCTTTTTCAGTTACAATTTTTTGAAGCTCAGTTTTAAATTTTTCTTCCTCATCTTTATCTTTAAAATCAAACTGCTTTTTAACATCTGCGAAAGAGCTTTCAGCTTTTATTGCTGATTTAGCAACATTTACTCCTATTCCTGTTACTGCCCCTCCAATTCCTATAACTCCAGTTCCAAAAGAAGAAACCTTTCCCCCTTTTTCACTTATACTTTTAGCTTTATCATATTTTTTTAATATATTATTATATTTTTCTGACTTTTGATTAAGTTCATCATAAGCTTTAGAAGTATCTTCAATTGATATTCCTTGATTTTTTAGAGCTTCACTTACTGAATTTATCTTATTTTCTTGTGTGCTGTATGAATTTTTTAACTGCTGAGAACGATTCTCTAAATTTTTATAACTCTTTTCAAGTTGATTTCCTTTGGTTGAATTATCTTGTATTTCTTTTGTTACATCTTTCATTTTCTTCTTTAATGGTTCTAGTTCTTCACTAGATGATTTTAATTCTTTACCAAGTTTAGAATACTCTGTTCTCAATTTTAAAGCATTATCTTCATTCTTCAATATATCAGCTCTAAGATCTGTTAATTTATTTTTTAACTTCTCTGCTCCTTCTGTTGAGGTATTTTTCATTTCTTCCTTTAATCTTCGTTCTTCAAGCTTTAATTTATCTGTATTTTCTTTATTCTTCTTTAAGTTTCCATCTAATTCTGACATTTTCAATTTTATTGAAGAGATATTATTTTCTGTTTTTTTCATTTCATTTCCAAGATTATTATATGTCTTCTGCAATTCTTTATTTTTATCAGAATTAACTTTCAATTCTCCATTTAAATCTACTATGGACTTACTTGTTATCTCCATTTCCTTTGCGATATTTTGTAGCCCTGTTTTTAAACTTTCAAAATTTTTAAGACTTTCTTGTGTTTTCTTTAAATCCAATATTCTTTTGTTCACACTATCTACAGTAGCATTTGCACTTTTAAAAGCACTTGCAAAGCCTCCAGCTATTGTAGCCCCTATCCCAAAAGAAATAGCTAATTGTTTAACAGCCATTTTTCCTCCAATAAAAAAACCACCTATCCAATTAATGAATAAGTGGTTTATATTTATTCTTATTTTATTTTAATAATAGTTTCCAAATTACTACAAAGATTATGATAGAAAGAATCATCCAATATATAGCTCCAAAAATTCCTATTACTATACATATTAGAACTGCTAAAACCCATAATATTTTAGGAAGTATATTTATAATGAAGTTTTCAAAGAAAGTTAACTTTGCTGTTTTATCTCCTGAATAATATCTTTCTCTTCTTTTTTCATCTTCTGTTATTTCTATTTTTGCTTTCTCCATATCTTCTTTAAATTCTGTTCCTATCTCTTTCATATCTTCTTTAAATTCTGTTCCTATTTCTTTCATTTCTTTTTTAAAATCAGATAAAGAATAAGCTCTTGCTTCTTTCATATATTGTTTAAAACCAGCCCAAGAATAGGATTTTTTTTCTTTCATAATCTTCACCTCTGATAGAATTATAATCTATAATTCTAATAAAAGCAACCACTTATCTAGTTGTAATAAATCTGAAGAAATTTTACAACTTGTTTTCTTTATCCATATTTGCTTTTATTCCCATACTAGTAAGAATTTCATGTATTTTTAATCTTCCTTTTTGTGTCCATTTAGTATTTACAGCCACTTTATATCCCATTATTATTTGTAATCTATATGTACAGCTTTGAGTATATCCTTTGTTCATATGCTCTTTATATAAAATCCATTGATCATTTACTTTTCTTATAATTCCTTTTTCATTGAGAATTTTATTTAATGCGTGACCACTCAATCCATAGTCAGCTGCTATTTGTGAAATACACATTGTCTCAGCTGATGAAAGTATAAAATCCATATACTCTTTTACAGGTTCAAACTCAGATATAACCTGTTTTTGAATCTCATTTTCTACTTGAAGATTTTCCACTTTAGATTCCAGCTGCTTTCTTTTTTCTCTTTCTTCTTTTAACTTAGTAAAAGCTTTGATAGCCAAATCAGGATCATCTAATAATTTTTCAGTAACATACATTCCATTTTTTCTAATTGTAGGAAGTATTTCATCACATACTAGGTCTTGAAATTTTCTAGCTGTTTGGTTATTAGCCTTCATACATAGTTTGTAGAATATATTTTCTGGTATAAACTCAGGTAAACTCTGCTTTCCCTGACCATCGCCACCTGTGGCGATGACTCTCAAATCAACAAGATAATCTTTTACTCTTCTCCATCTAACCACTTCATTACCACTTTTTGCAGTTTCTGTGAATCCAAGTCCATGTGCAACATCTTCAAGATTTAAAAATGCTGTTTCTTTTTCATCTATATATCCTCTTACATTTTTTATTGTCATTAATTCCATTTTATTTCCTCCGTTATATTGTTCTTACATTCAGAAGTGAAATCATTCCTTGAGGTTCCCAATTTAAATCAATCTCTTCTCCTATAACAGCAGCAAATACTCCATAATCAAAATATTGATATTTTACAAGATCACTATATTTTAAAATGTTATTTTCCATTTCTATTAATTTCTTTCTAGCTTTATCATCTTTTACATTTTCCATAAGATAATTTAAAGTATTTGCTACACTTTTTTCTAATTGTCCAATCTCTGCATTTTCATTGATTTTTTTTACAAACTCCAATAAAATACCCCTTGTTGATTTTTCCATAATAATACCTCCTAAAAAATTTGAATTTTTGGAGTAAGTATAGTACAATATACTTGTCATGGTATGTATTATACTACATGCTAACTCCTGTTGGAACTCATTAGAGAACTGGCAGGAGATTTTTTATTTCTTTCGGATAATAATTTCGCTAGTATCCTCCCTGAACTCTACCTCTACTTTTCTATCATCTAAAGTGATATTCATTTTATCTGTCCACTTTTTTGGTAGTGTTAATTTTGGGGAAAGATTTCCAGCTCCACTTTTACTAAAAGAAATGTTTAAATCTCTCTTTTCCATTTTCTCCTCCTCTAACGGTCCGTATTAATATAATATTACAATACGGTCCGTTTGTCAAGAGTTTTTTAGAAAATATTATTATGGTTTTCTTTCTTCAGATTTATTCTTTTGCCAATGTCCAATTTTACTATCTTTTACTATTTTTCTCTTCTAGTATTTCATTTAAAGATTCTATCCAGTCATTCCATTCATATAAAGGTAAATTAAGCCAATATGTTAATGGAGTATTTGTTTCAGTAGAAATTAGAATTCCTATTTTCCTAATAGAATTTGAGTTAAGTTTTCCAATTCCAAGCCATCGAAAAAACCCTTAATCAAGTTTGTTATTCTTAAATAATCCATTCCTGCTAAGTTTTCAATTTCTTCAAATCTACAACCTATTATTTTACTAGCTACATAACCAAGATATGATCTAGATCCTTCCATATCTCCTTTAGAAAATACACCA
Source organism: Fusobacterium ulcerans (assembly GCF_003019675.1). Lineage (NCBI taxonomy): Bacteria > Fusobacteriati > Fusobacteriota > Fusobacteriia > Fusobacteriales > Fusobacteriaceae > Fusobacterium > Fusobacterium ulcerans. The sequence goes on from NZ_CP028105.1 coordinate 3,388,582, forward strand.
CCAGTAAGTAAAAATTCTCTTTCTGCCTCTATTAAAGTCTTTGCTGTAAAGTCCTCTTTTTTTATTTCTATTTCCAGTAATTCTTTTTTATTTTCTCCACTTCCTATTGTTAGTGGTTTTGATAGTTTTATCATTTCTCCTCCTACATTCCTAAAGCAGCTCTTACCTCTGCTAATACATCTGATCCATTCACTTCAAAAATCATGTTGATCTTGTCAATCTCTAATAATTTTTTACCATCATATTCTACTTTTAAATAAGTTAAAGAAAATTCCCTTTTAGAATCTGTAGGCTTTCCTACAGATAATTTCCCTAATGTTAATCCTGTTGGAACTCCCTTTGCCATAATAGATAGTTTTCCTACCAGTAATTTCCCATTTACTTGATCGTTTGACTGCATTCCTGCTTTGATTTCCAGAGAATAGCTTTTCTGTTCCAACATAGTAAAATCTTCATCTATCAAACTTCTTACATTCAATCCCAGTATCAAAGAACTTGTATGCCCAAGAGTAGGAGATTCAATTTCTCCAGCTATCCCTGCTCCTGATATAGTTTCTGTAATATATTTAATTTCTGGTAAATCAACATCTACTAATGCTGCTAAAGATGCTGATCCATCTGTGTATAATTTATAATTAATCGCTTTTTCTGGAATTACTCCAGTATTTGGGTTTGCCATTTCTACCTCCTAAAATCTAAAATAAGCTATTATAGTAATTGACATCTATTTCTTTATCAAAACATATTTCTTCTCCTGGTAAAGTAGGAGTATAATATGTTTTAAACTTAATTTTTCCATCTATCAAAGATGTCAGAGGATTATCTTCCTCTCTAAATTCTACTCTTCCTCCCATTATCTTTCCTGATGCTGTTAAGCCATTCATCCAAATATTAGCTGTATCAACAATTGTCTTTATCAAAACTTTGTTAATTGCTTTATCCACTTTTTGCCAGAATGTAAGAACTAAAGTATTGTTTAGATAGTTATACATCATTCTTGAGGCTATAAAACAATCTTTTGGATCTGTATTAGCTGGATAACAAGATGTTCTATTCCCCCAGCTTTTCCATCCTCCTATCCAGTTAATTGCTGTATTTATTCCCTGTCCATTAAGATAGTTTGCTTCATCTACCCCAAGAAATACATCTTTTCCTCCTGTTAGGCAACTTTTATCAGCTTTTAAATTCACATTAGAAGGAGATTGATAAGGAATTCCCTCACTTTCATTAGCTAGTTGAAGCATTATACAGGCTATTTGTGTTGATAAGTGATATTCCTGCTCTCCTAAAGCAACTTTTGGATAGTATACATCTAGAAAAGTAGAATTTAAGTTATTATTATTTTTGGTTTGGGGTGCATCCGAATATTTAATCACGCTTTTAGTATCAATATCTACTAAAGCAATTGCCTGAAAATGTCCATTTATGCTACTTGCCTTAGTTTCCATTACAGCTGCTACAACTGAATCAGTTGAATATTTAGGAGCTAGAATAGGATTTGGAACTACTCTATATTTAGGAAAAACTTTAGAAATACATTCAAGTCCTTTTTTATTGCCTGTATTAGCATCTATTCCTCCAACTATATCATCTTTCTTTACCGCTTCTGGATCTAGAAATTCATATGTTACTTTTATATTATTTCCTGGTGTTACTTCTTCTGACATAGTAATTAAAACTAAATATCCTTCACTATCAAATTCTTTTACAACTTCCATTGCTGGTGTTATTTTTACTGTGTCTGGTAGTACTCCTAGTTTTTTTATTACATATGTCTTTTGCTCTGTTAATGGAAGAGTTTCCTCTTCTGTTATAGCTTTTTTATGTATAGTTGGATCTAATACATTTATTAGTACAATAGGTCCTATTCCAAATTTACTGAAATGCGCATCTATTGCTTCACAAAGAGTATAATTTTCAAAATCTTTTACATATCCAAAATTTTCTACTGCTTCTTCATAGCTATAGCATAAAATTGGTTCATTTATATTTTCTACTTTGCACATATTTATAGGAGCAGTTCCTACATATGTAGGAGTAAGTCCATCTGATACTACTGCTACAATGGATGTAGGTGTTTCTTGTCCAGTTATTCCATGTTTGAAACCCATTATTTTTTACCTCCTATTACTTCTTTTATTTTTTTATAAAGAATATTTTCTTTAGTTCCTGAAATTTTTATATTTCCTTTTTTAGTTGGAAACTTATCATCTATTGTAATGAAAAGTGATTCTATTTCTTTATATTCTTTTATAGCTGCTTTCACATTTTCTGGGTATCCATCATAAATAGTTCCAGAAGCTATTCCAAATTTAGATATATTTGGACCAATGTACATTTTTTTTATAATAGTTTCACCTTTTTTTTGTTCTTTTACTGCCATTTTTCCTCCTTATTTTCCATCTAGCCAATCATTTATATCATTTCTATATTCATTACCATATAAAACATTAAAATTTACTATTCCTATCCAAAATGGATAAGGCTGCTCTTCTGGAATCTCCCAAATGATATCTGGTAGAATTTCATATTTCTCTAAAATTACCCCTGTTTCAATTATTTTTTTTGATATTCTCTCTATCAAATCATTAAGTTTTTCATATCCTTTTTCAGATTCTGTAAAGAAAAGTGCTATTATAATTTTTAAAGTTGTTCTTTTTTCATTAAGATCATTTTTTCCATTTGTAGTCCTAATTGCAATAGCTGGTATAGTGGTTTCTGCTTCTTCTATTGGCAAAAATCCTGTTATAATTTTAGGTGCCCTTTTTCCTTCTTCTTTATATACAGGGAGTTCTTCATTAGCGGTTATTTCAGTAATTATATTTGATATATATTTTTCTAATTCTCTTATCATAGATACCCCTTTAATATTCTTGCTATTTCTCTTTCCATAGACTCTTCTAATACTTCTTTTCCTTCTTTGAATACAAATTCTGATACAGAAGAATAACCAATCATTTGAGGTATTCCTAAAGTATAGTTTTCTTTGATAGGATTAGAAGAATTTAAAATTCTCTGAAATATTCCTCGATGTCCATTTTTCATTGTTGCTATGAAAGGAACTCCTGAATAGTTTGATTTTCCAGTTACTGGTTTTAATCCCTCTGATTTTTTTATTTTTACTATTAGTCTTTTTCCAGTATTTCCAGTTAAAAACTTATAGAGTGTCAGTCTTGTACTTTTTGATTCTATAGTTCCAGAAAGAGTAGAAAAACTAGCTTTCCTTATTTTTAAAGATTTTTCTATTTCTCCACTTTTTATGTTATATTCTTCTGTCACTTTCTTTTTCACTGCTAATTTCATTTTTATCAGAGTTTTATTTATAGATACTGTAGCTGCTCTTTCAGCTCCATTTTCTATCCCAGAAAGCATATTTCTAGCTTTTTCAAAATTTTTCATTTCTATAGAAAGTTCCATTAGAATCCCTCTTTCTCTTCTAACTTAATTATCAACATTCCTTCTTCTACATATGTATTATTTACTATATAAATCTCACCATTTATTTCTAAAGACTTTCCTATTTTTATCTTTTTTAATTCTTTATCTTCAGAATCATATTTTATATAAATAATAAGTGAAATAGCTGAATTTATCCCTTCTGCTTCTTCAGAAAAATCTTTTTCAGGATGTTCTATAACCCCAATATAATCTTTAGAATTTATAGTAATCCTTTCTCCCATTTCTTCAATATTTATGAATATATCTAAATCCTCCTGAAGCATTAATTTAAAAGGTGATAAATTATTTAGTCTTTTTTCTTTTTCCATTTTTATCTTCCTTTGTCACTTCTGGTGTTTCTGGTACTTCTATAACTGGAATATCCTCTGTTGAATTGTTTTTTTCTTCTTCATTTTCTAAAATTAAAATAGTTTTTGTTGAGATCAGATATCCCTTTTCCTTTTCATCAATTGTTATAACTTCTTCAGCTCCAATTTTATATTTTCCATAGTTTCTTAAAAATTTTACTTTCATTCTTCCCTCCTGTTTTTACAATTTCTAAAATTCTGAAAGGGGAATATCCCCCTATTCAGCATCACAAACTATAACATTAAAATATCCTGAAAGATCATCAGGCTGTAGTACTGGTCTTGATTCTGTAGAAATAATTTTTGTTTTCTTATTAGGAGAATCTACATCAGAGAATCTCTTAACCATATGAACATCTGAAGTTCCCATATTGATAACAGGAGCATATAATATTTTTCCTTCTGTTGATCCACCTAAAATCATGTTAGTAGGCATCAACTGAATTTCTGTTCCATCATATCCAATAATTTTTCTTGAATATCTGAAAAGCTCTACCCCATAAGTTTTATAAGTTCCTAACCAAACAACCCCTGGATATTGTCTTATTACTTCTTTTACAAATTCTGTTTGAAGATCTTTACTCAACATTTCCTTTTTAAACTCTGAAGAATTCATAAATTTATCAGCTGCACTCAATCCCATAACAACATTTTTTACAATAACTCCATTTTCTTCTGCTTTAGCTAGAATATTATCAAGAGATGTAATAGGATTTACTCCTGTTTTTCCCCATTTTTCTTCTGTTTGGAGAGTTACCATATTATCAATTCCATAGTCCACTTCATAAGAGGCTTCATCTGTTGTAGAAGTTACTTTTCCTGTAGTTAGGAATTGAGATACCATTAATTCCTCTTTATTTGAAATATATCTTTCTTGATTAGTTAATATTTCAGCTATTCTTTTTCCAACTCTTGTAGCAGGATCATATTCTCCAAAAAAGTTCATTCCTGCCTCTCTTACAAAGTAATCTTTAGGACCTAGAGTTCTTGAAACTGCAATGTTTGGAGCAAGAATAAGGTTTGTTGTAGTTGTTCTGTCCACAACAGGTCTTCCCATCTCAAGAGGAGTAACAAAAGGAGCTACATGTTCTCCTCCTTTTGTAATTTCAAGTACAATTTCTTCTGTTGGAACAGTATCTGAATTCTTAAAAAATAGATCTGTTAAAAAATTCTTTTTAGGTTCCCAAGCATCTCTAATCTTTCTAACTGTTTTTGGTGTGTATAAATCAAATCCGTTTGTCATTTTTACCTCCATTATTTTAAAAATAAGCTAATTTTTCTTAATTCTTGTTTTAGTTTTAATTTTTTATCTGCTGTTTCAGGCAATAATACAAAACTTTCCATCAAGTATGCTGTTAAAATACAAGAACAGCTTTTATCAACTTCTCCTGCTTCATATGCTATTGCATATGGTGTAGTATATGTTACTTCATCATATTTTCCATAATTTCCAGAAGTATCAACCCCAATCACATCTCCTTCTTTTACAGCAGTTTTAACAACCAAAGCTTCTGATATAAGAGGATAATTTCCATAAAAAATTTGTTTTTCTTGGTTTGTAAATTTTACATTGTTTGACATATTGTCCCTCCTTACTATTTATTAATTTTTAATTCCTTTAGTGCTACTTCTACAATATTACTTATCATTTGTTCTTTAGCACTTCCTTCAATGGCTGAAGAAATATTATTGAATCCTGCTGCTGTCTTTTCTCCCTCAATCATTTCTATTTCTTTCCCAGCTTGTTCTGAGTTCATATTATACAGATCTACAATAATATCTTTATAATCACGAGGTTCTTCAAATTTTGCTTTATTTATAATATCTTTTGCTGCTTGACTGTAAGTTTTAATTCCATCTAGACTTTGAATTCTTTTTCTTTCCTCTGTAATTGCTGCTTGTACTGCTTTATTGATTGTATTTTTTACAGTATCAGTGCTTGTCACCGAATTTAATATTTCTCCTTCAAATTGGTTTAATAGTTCTGGATATTGAGCTCTTAATTCTGTTAGTGTCATTTTTTCCTCCTTATTTTCTTTTTTATTTAAAATTTCTGAAAGTTCTTTAGGTATTTTTTTTGAATTTTTTAGATTCATTGAACATACATTTACAATATTTGAAGTAACTGTATTTGTATCATAAGAAGCTATCTCATCTATAAAGCCTGCTTCAAGAGCTTCTTGAGCAGTGAAATATGTTTCTTCATCCATCTTTTTAGCAATATCTTCTCTTGAAAGAGAAGATTTTTCTTCATACAGATCAATCATATTTTCTTTCGTTTTATTTAGATGTTCTATTGCTTCCTGCATTTCTCCAGTATTTGAATATCCCATATATATCATTGGATTATGGATCATAAAGTAACAACCTTTTCCCATTACAGTTTTTTTAGCCGCTATGGCAATAAGTGTGGCTGCTGAACAAGCCATTCCATCAATATATGCTGTGATTTCTTTAGTTTGAGATAATCTTTTAAGTTCGTGATAAATTGCTAAAGTTTCTGAAATATCTCCTCCTGGAGAATTTATCTTTATAGATACTTTTCTAGCATTTTTTATTTTTTCCAGCTGCTTAATGAAAATTAAAGAACTGGTTTGCCCAAATTCTTCCCACGCCCATCTTGTAATTTCTCCTGAAATTCTTATTTCTCCCTCATCATCTGATAAGTTTTTTATTGAAAAAAATAAATTTTTAGACATTTATTTCACCTCCTTTTATCTCTTCTTTAATTTTTTTCTGTATTTCTGCAATCTTTATCTCTTCTTCAAGCCTTGCTTCTAACATTTCATCAAAATCCAAACCGCTTTCAGCTGCAATAATTCCTCTTGTTGTAGTGTAATTATCAAGAGATGTTTTATTAGCATTCGCTTCTTTTAATGGATCTAATGATGATTTTCCACTTCCAACCCAAATGCAACGAGTAAAGGCATATCTTACAACCTCATTTTCAAAAAAATTAGGACAATCAACATCTCCATTTCTTATAAGTTCAAGGATAAATTCTTCATAAATAGGTTGACAAAGAGTTCTTTCAAGAAGTTTTCTACATACAAGGAATCTTTGATGTGCTTCTTCCAGAGATGCTTTAGCTGCTGAATAAGAAGCCTTAAAGGATGACATTAAAACTTCATGAGGTATTTCTAATTGAGCTCCAATTTCTTCATAAACCGCATCAACAAACTCTTTATATGACTTATTAGGTCTTGTTGTAGTGAACTCTTTAATAGTTTCTCCCTCTTTTGCAATTATTCCCATTCCATGTTCTAATGAAATTTTATCTGTCCTTTCTTTTTTAGCTTCTCCATCTGTATCACTATCACTGCTTCCAAAAGCAGACCCATTAATAAAGTTTTCAGGATCTTTGGTTTCTACTATGAATCCTAAAGAAGCATTAATTACTGCCGCTATAAGTTCAGCCTCTTTATATTTTCCAAGATTTTTAATTGGATAGATTATTGATGCAAGAAGTGGAACTCCTCTTCTTTGTCCGATTCTCTCAGGCTCGAAAATATGAAGTATATTTCTTCTTCCTAGATTGTTAAATACTGGATAACCTTTTATTTCAGAATATCCATCTCCTGGATGTCTATCTGCAATATAATATTTGAGTAAATCTCCATTCTCTGAAAACTCTACACCGCCTTTTATCAGCTGATTATAAGTAAATCGAGGATTAACTACTCTATCTGCTTCAATCATTTGTAAACATAGATCTATTTCTACTCCTGCTCTTTTTTTCCGTTTTGGAATTATAAAGGCATCTCCATTCATTATCCAGCTCAGCTGTATAAGAGCTTGTATAGTGAAGAAATCGTGCATTCTGTTAAAATCTGCATTGGTTGATGAAGCCCAAGCATTGAACTTTGCTTTTATAATTTTTTCATATTCCTTTGCTTTTTCTTTAGTTATCCCTGCAATCTGATAATTGATGGTAGGCTTTGGAAGAAGTCCTGTTCCAACAATTTTAGTCCTCATTTTTTTCAGAGCAGCCCCAGCAAGCTCATTATTCATATAAAGATTTCTTGATTTTGCTCTCAAATCATCTAAATCCCATAATATATCATTGTCTGGGCTTTCAGAATAGGTATACCACTTCGAAAGTGAAGGGTCATCTTTATTGTTATAACCTATCCCACTTACCATTTTTATAGTTGTTGAGGTTTTAGAAACTTCCCTAGGAGTGTTTTTTGCCACTTGAACAACTCTTTTTTTTCTTTTTCTACCCATTTTCTACCCCCTTGGAATAAATTGAACAAAGCGAGGACCAGATTTTCCGTTTGCCTGTTCCAATCTTTCTGCCCAAAGTTCAATATTTCTAGCTATTTCACTAACATTAGCTCTAGTTAAAGTTCTTGCTCCTATTGTATAGCTTTGCCCTTGAGCTACTTTTAAATCAGCTTCCAACCAGATATTCAAGTGTTTTTCACACATTTCTTTTGTGAATACCATCATTTACCTCCTTTCGGTTTAAATTTCAAATTATACAAATCAACTGGAAGTAATTCTATTCCTGCTGTAGCATAGTTCATCAAATCCAACGGTTCATTTCTCCTATCTGGAAGAACTTCCCATTCAATTTTCTCTCCTTTTGAAGTCATCTTCTTTACTTTTACTTCTGCTGTAAGACCTTTAAAAAAATCTATTCCACAACCTTTTGTAGAATCTGTTGGAAAATGACAAGTTCCTGCTCCTTCTAAAATAGTTAATCTGGAATAAACCAAATCTTTCAGAGCATTAACTCCTAGACTTAATAAGTTTATACTTGGAACACCCTTCTTAGTAGTTTTTCTAAATCCATTCAGAATATTTATTCCAAATCCACCTTGACCCTTAATTGCAAAGATATTTCTCTTTGCTTTTCCATAGACATATTTATACACATTCCCTGTGTGATGTCCTCCAGAATCTATAAGAGTACAAGCTATAGATAAACTTTTTTTATTTTTAAAAGAAAATTTTCTTTTTAAATATGCATCCAACTGCAACCATACATCTTCTTTTCCAGGTGAACCAGGAAAATCTCTATAAGCTACTACGTAGCTTTCATACTGATAACCCCATCCTACAACCATTAGTTCAAGTCTATTGTCTTGTACATCTACTCCAGCAGTTAAAAATCTTATATTATCGTGCAACTCTGCTCCATAGTCTTCTCTTCTTTCAAATATAGCTTCATAATCGAGCTGTTCTTCTAAATGTAAAATATATGGCTTTCCAAGCATAGTATTAAGAAATACTCTATATTTCATTTCATCATTTTTAGCTAGAAGCCATTCCTCCCACATTTCATCCCATGTTACCCATGGTGATGCCATAGCATTCATATGAAAACTTCTATGTTTTTTATTTTCTGGAAATTTAGCTATCCATTTTCCATTGAGTTGATTTTCTTTTTTCCATTCCTCTTCTGTTCCCTCATAACTACAAGAGCTGCATTCTAAAAATACTGTTCCATTTTCTTCTTTAACATTTTCCCATTCTAAAGGTTGATATATTCCACAATGTGGACAAGGTAAGCACCACTCTTCCTGAGAACCTTCTATATACAATTTTTTTATTTTAGAAGTTGTATCATCAGTTGGAGTAGATACCCTAAGATTTTTTTTATTAAAATATGTAGTAGTTCTTCTTTCTGCAAGGACTACTGGATTCCCTTCATCTTTGGCTGACTGTGGAAATCTATCAACTTCATCGAGAAGAGTTATTCTTATAGGTCTACTAGCTAATCCTGATGGACTGTTAGATCCTACAAATCGCACATACCCTCCTGGAAACATTTTTCCTTGTACTGTTCCTTCTTTTTTCTTATTAGATTTTTTTATCAGTTTTTTCAAAACTTTAGTGTCTCTTATCATTGGTTCTACTCTTTCTTTGCTAAATGCCTTGGCATCATCAACAGTAGGTTGGACAAAAAGAATAGGACAAGGATCTAAGTGCATATACCTTCCTAAAATATTTAATAAAGCTTCTGTTTTTCCTACCTGTGAACTAAACATCATAGTTATTGCCTCTGTATAACTATCTGTTATACATTCATAGATAACTTTCATATAAGGAGTTCTATCTGTCATCCATTTTCCTGAAACTGCTGAACTCTCCTTTGATAGTATTCTGTAATCATCTGCCCATTCTCCTATTGTCAAATCAGGGGCTGGTTCTAATACTTTTAAAATATTTGTAAATAATTTAATCGTTTTCTTCTCCAATTTCAACATCCTCCATCTTTAGGTCCTTATATTCAGATAATTCTAATAATGCTATATTTATTTTTTTTCTAAGAATATCTTCTATTTCTCGCCTATCACTTTTATTTAAAAGTAATAAACTAGCCTCTAATGGAATTCCATTTAACTTGGACTTCATTCTCAACAACATATCTGATACTAACAATGTTATGTCATCTTTATGATGATATTCTTCCCTCATTATTCCAAGTTTTAATTCTTTAGTTTCTTTCTCAACTCTTTTAAGTTCAAGAGATTCGTCTTTTCCTGAAGAACTTTCTACAAACATTTCTACAGCAGCAATAAAATCATATTGTCCTGGAGCAATTCTCACTTCTTTAAATTTTTCTCTGATACTTCTTTCTGACATTTTGAATGTCCTAGCCATTCTACTTTCAGTAGCAATAACTTCAGGCATTTTTACCCTCCTTATTTACTCAAAAAATTTTGGCAGAACCAAAAAAAATTCTAGAATCAACGACTTTCGAGCTCGCCAGCTCCTCAAATCGCCAAAACTTTTTACAGTACCTTAATCTAGTAACTTAGCATGTTGCTTCTCATCTAGCTCTTTCTTTAACTTTTCATATTTCGCTGTTTCCTGCTTCATCTCAAGAAGTTCCTTATCACTATAGATTGAATGTAGGTCTTTATCCAACTTATATAGAACATCTATAGCTGTTACTCTTTTAAGAAAAGCTTCCTCTGTAGATTTATTAACTGGAGAAGTGTATCTATCTCCTGATAATACCTGCCTACCTGTTGCCTTATCTATTGCATAGTTTCTTAAATCTTTAGTAAGAAGCTTGTATTCTTCTTTGATAGCTTCTCTTTCCTTCAAGGTCTTATCAGCTGCTTCAAATATTTCTTTTGCTCTTACAATATCTTTTACTATACCCTTCTCCCATTTTTCATGAGAAGCTAAGTTTCTTAATGTGCCATAGTTGACTTTATACTCTATAGCAAGGTCTATCAAACCTTCTCCATATTCATATCTTTTTCTAATTTCTTTTTTTAAATTAGTAGTAGTAGTTTTCTTTGCCATGCTCCTTCCTTTTGTAACAGTAAAGTAATATTCCATGTCATATTTTTTTAACATAGTTTAATTTAAAGAAAAGCAAGATAAATATTCTTTTTATTTTCTTTTCCTAAGCCTTTTTAAATAGGGATTATAGCAAATATATATCTTCCCCTCTAATTGGATTAGTGGGGAAAAATTAATTCCAGCAAGTAATTCAATTTTTTTAAATTATTATGCTGGATATATTTTTCTAAAATCTTCTTTGTTTCTCTTCCTTTATGCTTGCTATCATATTTTCCTATTATGTCTATTAAGAAAGAATAGTCAAATATCCAGAATTCCTCCAAATATCTATAAATATTTCTTTCCTCTTTTCTTCCAGTGGATCTTGCTAATATATTTGCCTTTTTAAAGGCTAAATATTCTTTTTCTAAAACTGGTTTTATCCTATTTTCAATATAGCTGAAAGCCTTTTTTATAAAGTCCTTCTTTAATCTCTCTCTAAAAATTACCTCTATTAAATCTTTATTTTTGAGTAGAGTTGCCAGTGAATTATCTTTTCCAAATTTTTCACTTATATATTTATAAGAGGATGTCTCAAAAAAGTATTCTAGCCGACTTATACTTGTATTTAGATTCTTTTCTCTATCTTTAGAATAAACTTTAAAAGTAACACTTTTATTTATTCTTGTAAAAAAACTTTCATCTATTTTGAAATTTTTAACTCTCTCAGAATCTGTAATAGCACTTATAGCTTTAGAAAAATTTATTTGTTTAAAAAAAAGCATAAATACTTCTGAATATTCATTAAAATCAACTGGAACATTTAAATTAATTTCTATATCTGCGATCCTTGAATCTGAAAAGTCTATATAAATTTCTTTTTCTTTTAACATCAATGTCAGTTTTTCTATTGCCTCTTTTAAATCTAAAGTTGTTGAATTGCATATGTTATCACCAGTTAAAATTTTATTTGGATTAAAAGTAATTCTATTAAAAAAGCTTTCCTCTACCTCTTTTTCTCCCTGATACACAGTATAAGAATTTACTATGGAAAATAGTTCATCTGTTATAATAGTTTTTTCCTTCAATGAGTTTTCTTTGTAATCAGTTAATTTTTTAAATCTTTTTTCTGTTTCAATTGAAAAATTATAAAGAGAAATCTTATCTATTCCTATTCGAAATATTTTATTTTCACTTAACATTCATATTTCCCTGCTCCTTTTCATCTTCAAAATTTTCTTCTATTACAATGTTATATCTTTCTTCTAATTGCTTTTTTAAAGAAATTTCTTTATTAGATACTAATTGTAATTTTTTATGAATACTTTTATATAGTTTTTCTATATTTTTAGGTGTAGTAATTCCCAGTTTAAATTCTCTTAATCTATATTCATAACTATATGGAAATATTTCTATTTCTTCATTATTTCCTGATACTATCAGCTTAATTTCATTTTTTTCTGCTTCTTTTATCATTTTTTCAAAATCTTTATATTCTTTATTAATAAACAAGCTTATACCTCTCCTATCCCGAACCTTATCAGTTCATCCAAATTTTTATTGATTTGCAATATATAACAATATCTCTAAAATTGATTCTACAGTCTTATCCATTAGGGTATTTAATCTCTCATATGAATGTATTTCATCTAAGAAGAATGGCTCTATTAGTATTGCTATAGGTTTTGTTTTATTTAATATGCTTCCACCTCTTTCAGATGGAGAAACACCTTTTATTCCTCTATCATTCAGACCAAGATTTTTTACTAGAATAGTCTGAGCTTTTTTAGCTAATTTCTCTCCTTTTGAACTTGTATGAGCATAAAGGACTTCTGTCCCTTGTGTTTCTCCATCATAAGCATTAAAATGGCAACTGATTAAATAATTAGCTGGAATTTCATTTACCTCTTTTACTAAATCAGCAAAATCATTTCTTGCTTTTATAACAGTATCAAGATTAATTAATCTTTCTTCTTTAAATACTCTTGCTACTAATTCTGTAGTAAGATCAAACTCTGTTATTCTTTTTCCATCTTCCATTTGAGTGCTACATCCACTTTTTTCAAAATTGTGCCCTGCTAAAATAATTACTCTTTTCATTTCCCCTCCTATACTGAATATTCAATGACCTGCCATTTGTTGTTTTTTCTCTCTTTTATTTGTAAAGAATGATTAGGATAGACTTCTTTTAAAATTTTTAAATTCCTATCTAGTTCTTTTTTACATGTACATAGTCTTTTATCCACCAGCATCAAACATTCTTTCCCATTTATAATGCTAATTTTCTCTATTACTCTTATAGTGTATTTCCATGCTGGATCTGTGTTTATTCCTACTCCCATTTCAATCACCTTTTTTCCAAAAAATAAAAGAGCCAAGATCTCAATTACTTGAAACCTTGACTCAGAAAGCCGTACTTTAAATTCAATTTATTTTAAACTTACTTTTGTGATTTCTCCACATTTACATTCTACTTGGGATAAATCACCACTGATTATAACACTTACACCTCTTGGAAACCTAGTTTTACTTCCTATCTGCTCATAAAGAAAACGACCACATTTGCAATAGGTTTTTGCTATATCATTATATTCTTTTTTCAAAATAATCACCCTCTTGGTTTTATCTTATTTTGATACTACCATAAAAAAAAATAAATTTCAAGAGGGGTTGTACCAAATTTGGTACACTTTTTTATTTTTTGAAAAATTTTTTAAAATAAAAAGAACTCAAATTTTAATTTGAATTCTTTCATCAATCATTTTATAATTTTATTTTTTAGAGATCTTTTTTTTCTTATTCTTCCTTTTAAATCTCCAATTCTAATTTTCAAATCTCCATTTTCTAAACTTTCGTACAGTCCTTCTAAATTTAATAATAAAAAATCTAATTTTCTAAATTCATAATCTAATTTCAATGTTTTATAAAATTTAAGAATTTCACTATCCTCTTCATACTCAGGTTTTATTTTTATTCCATAATCATCTTCTCTGTAAAAAATTTTCTTTATTTCTTCTTTATCTGGTTGCAATTTCTCTAAATACTCATCTTTAATTCTTAATCCTCCCTTACTTCTATTACAACTACGGCATGCTACAACCAGATTCTCTAATGCACCAGCCTCACCTGTACTAGAACAAGAAGCCTCATTTTTATAATGATCTATTTCAAATAAATCAGGATCTAATACAAAGACTGAAGTTCCACAATAAGCACATTTATAATTATATATCTCTAAATAATTCCCCTTAAATTCATTTCTTACAATATTATAGAAATTATTAGTTAAAGGATGATTATGTGTTCTTATTATTTCTTTTAGTTCCTCTTTTTTTCCAGAAATTTTTTCTAATTTTTTACAGTAAGTAGTATTTCTATAATCATTTTTATCCATCTATAGCCCTCTTTAATTTTTTAAATTCTTCAATAAGTTCCTTGATGTCTTCACTTTTTAATTCTGAATATTCATCTCCACCATCTAATGAAAGTGAAATTTTTTCTAATAACTCACTATCTACTTCTTTTTTTTCATCCAATTTTTTAAATATTTCTCTTCCCATCAAAATTTCATTTATTTTTTTATCTATACACTTCCCTAATATTTCTGAATAATATTCTTCTGGATCTTGAGATAAATTTTTATCACAATTATATTTTTTTATAATATCATATGAGTCTTTTTGCTCATTTTGGCTAATTACAATAGTTTCAATATATGGAAACAGCCTTTTTAATATTATTTTAAACTCTTCTCCTGTAAATCTTTTATCTCTTTGGTCATCTAAAAGAAATAATGCAGAATCTATAACTAATAAATTTATGTTTTTATCAGTCAATTTTTTTAACAATGTTTTGTAATCATCTTCTTTTGTAAATTTAATCTCATATGATCTAATTTCAACTGGTTTTATATTGTAATCGTATTCATCTAAAAATCCAGATATTGCTCTCTCTATTATATCATCTACATATGCAATATTAATTACTTCCATATTTTATATATCACTTCCTAGTCTAAAAGACATATAAAAACCTCTATTAACTCCCTTGTCTAAAATATTTTTAATTTCTTCAATTTCCCCTGAAGTTTTAATAATGGTATTATTAGTAATCCACATACCTAAACCATGTCCATTTTCTCGTGAAGTTTCATGAACATTTAATATCTTCATAGGATCTTTTATATATTTTTCAAGAAGTCCTCTACCATCATCCTCGTAACTTATTTCTAAAAATTCACCAATTTTTTCTATATTAATTTTTATATTAATTTTATCTTTAGAACTATTTTGTTGAAAACTATTTAAAATTAAATTATCAAAAATAACTTTGAATATATCTTCCGAACTTTTAAATCTTGTATCTGGGTCAATAATTAAATCTATTTTTAACATTTTATAATCTCTTTCCCAAATATTTTTTATCTTTTCCATTACTTCTAAAATTTTCAAATCATTACTTTTAAATTTATTTTTTTTAATATCTTCCAGTAATGTTCCAATAAAAACAGATACTTTCTTATTTATTTTTTCATTATCTTCCAACATTTGAGGTACATTATAAATTGCTTTTTCTTTATTTTCTTCTTTATCTAAAATATCCCAAACTTTATGTTTAATTAAAGCTTTTTTTAAATCCTTACATAACCTATTAATATTATTTCTTTCATTCTGTAAATCGTGAGCTACTGAACTTGCTTTTAGTCCTATTGTAGACAACATATTTAATATCCTTGCATCATATTTAAAATTATTTTCAACTTCTTTTAAAACCTCTTTAATAGACTGCTCTCTTTTTTGCAATCCTAAAATTTCTGTTTTTAATTTTTCTTTTTCAAATTGATCTAATCTTTCTATCATAGTAAAATCTTTTATAATTCTTTGTAATATTTCCTCTTCTGAAGTTTCTTTCAATACATTTTTTTTATTAATTTCTCTTATTATTTCCTGACGATAAACCTCAAAAGCTTCTAATACTTTCTCTATAATTTTTATAAAAGTTTCATAATATTCATTCTCTTCTAATCCTTGACGATTTGATAAATCTCTCAATACACTATTTTCATTTTTATCAATTTCTACTTTTCCAGCAATATTATTTTCTCTAACTTTCCAAGCCCCAGTAAGATGTGTTGCAGCAGCTGGTGACTTTCGAGCCCTTTGACCTATTCCTATCCAATCTTTAGTTCCATCATATGAAGATATACTAAAAGAGTTTCTATACAAAATAATCCCTTCTATATATTGCTCTGGAATTCTTAAATATTTATATAAAAATTTTTCTTTATCAGTTTTTGAAGCAGATATCCTAAAGTAAAATTCTCCTTTAAAGTTTCCAAGTTCTTGTAGCTTATTTTGAAGTTCTATATCTTTTTCATTTTTTTTAGAAAATAGGGTATATATATCTAATACTTCATTTTTAAAGTGAATATTTCCTTTATAGTAATTTTTTGCTTCATCAGTAAATTCATCTGAAGTAATAGTATACTCCAATTTTTTATCTAGTGCTGAATATTCAAATCTTATTATACTTAAGCAATTAATTCCTAGTTTAGGTTCTGAAAAAAATTCTTCTATTTTATAAACTTTCTCTCTAAATTCAATATATATTTTCATTTTTGAATTTCTTGTTGTTCTGGATAAATATTTTTTTAAGTTTTCAATACTTCCTTCATTCCATCTATCTCTTAATTCAGATATTATTATTTTAGTTTTTGAATCTTTAGTGATTATATCTTCAGTATTAAAATTAATGTTATTCCAATCTGTTTCCCAAATGACTTTATAATCTTTTAATTTATTAGAAATAAGTTTTACTCTTTTTCCTAATCTAGCTAAAGCAAACCTTCCAATTCCCTTTGATCCTGAATAAATTCTTTCGTTTCCTTCTATATCATAAAAACTATATTCATTTTCTTTACTACTTTTCCCAACATGCATCCATTTATTTCTTATGTCATCTTCATTCATTCCTTTTCCATTATCTTCCAATATTAATTGATCTTCTTTAAAAATTATTTTTAATTCACTTGCTCCAGCATCAAAAGAATTTTTTACTAATTCCAATATAGCTGATTCCTTTTTAGTAAAGTTTTGTACTCCTAGCAATTCAGCTACACGACTATCTTCTACTATATATTTTAATTTCCCCACTGCTTACCTCCCTATTTTAAAAATAATAATTATTAATATCTTTAGCAGTTATCATTATTGTTTTTCCACTAGCATTTTTCCCAACATTTTTTATATATTTATAAAACTCTTGACTTTCTAATATTTGTTGTGCTAATTTTAATGGTAAATTTGATTTAGCTATAATATAAATTCCTGAATAAGGTATATAAGTATCATTTAAAATATAAGTTTCAACTCTATTTGTTATTAAAGTTGAAAGTATTAATTTATCCGTATTTAAATATTGCAGTGCTTGGCTTCTTCCATATTCAAACCACTTTGCTGACCTATCAGCATCTCTTTCCATTAATGCTTCATAATGATGTAATAAATAGTTTTTAGCTTCTGGAAATAATGTCCCAAATTCTTCTTCAGAAAATTTATATAATTTATCTTCAATATATTTATAAGGGAAAATTATAAGCTCATTTTTTCCTTTTTTCATTCCAGATGGGCTTGCTCCTCGCTTTAATATTTCTCTTTCTATTTTCATTCCATTTTTATAAACATAAATTTCATCTTCTTTGTAATCATTTATAACAAAAGATTTATTACTTAAAGTTGCTACTCCCATAGAAACTTTAAAATAATCCCCAAATTTTTTTAAATTATCTTTAAGTAAATCGTTTTTTTCTTCTACAAATATCCATTTTTTATTTAAATTTTCTTTTAATATTTTTATTTGATTTTTATTTTCATAATCAAAATATAACATAGATTTTTTCTTTTTTCTCTTGTCACAAATTAGAATTGCTGATGTGGTAGAAACATTTTTAAAAATTTTATGAGATTTATAGTCAACAATTTTACTGAGTGAAGGCAATATTATTTTTCTTAATTCTTCCCCAAATTCATTTTTAAAAATACTATTTGGAATTAAATATACAAACTTTCCAAAACTAGATAAACAGTTTAAACTTTCTTCTATAAATGCATAATAATAATCAAACTTTCCTTTTTTACATGAAGTATATTTCTCTTTTAATTCTTTTCTAATAGTATCATTTATATCCTTATAAGAAATATATGGTGGATTTCCAATAATATAGTCAAATTTTTTATCCCATTCTTTTTTTAATGCATTTTCATTAAATACTTTCCAGTTGACATTTCTAATCCCATAAGTTCCTGCTATCATATCTAAATTTTTTAAACAAGTTGAATAATGTTCCTTATCAAGCTCAATCCCATAAATATCATTTTCTAGACCAAATTTTATTTCATCCAAAGTTTTCATTTTCAATAAACTATTTATATATTTATTAACTATTACTTTTAAAATTTCGCCATCTCCACATGAATTTTCAAGTATTTTTTTTCCAAATAAATTTTTTTTATACCCTGCATATTCTAGAAGTTTATTTGCATATTTTTCTGGTGTAAATATTTGGCATTTATTTAGTACTGATTCTTGCTCTACCATCCCCATTTTATACTCCTACCTTTAATAAATTTCTTTCTTCTAGATTATACTATAATTTTCTTGTTTCGTCTATAGCACCAATAAAATTAAATTTAATAATTAAATATAATTTTATTAACAATTTTTTAGCTACAAACTTTACAAGGTTGTCTTCCTCCAACTTTAGAAATATCAATTTCTATGATTTGTTTGCTCCTAGCTAAAGTCCTACAATTTTTTGTAGAATGATATTTTTTTCCTTTAGGAGTTATATACACTAATTGCCCTGCTATGCTTATAGTTGTAAAAAGTATAAAAAGAAATATTATAATTTTTTTCATAGCTACTTCCCCTAGACTTTTTATTCTCTTATATTATCAACTATTCTAACAACCACAAAACTCTCTATTTCATTAATCTCCAACTCAAATCCAAAATTTTCTATTTCAACATAAGTATTGCATCCTTTTTCCCAATTAGCTTTATCATAAAATCCTAATTTATCCATAAGATTTTTAAATGTACTTTCAGAAATTTTTATCCCAGATGAAGCTATTACTTTTTCAACTATTGCTAAATACTCTTTTTTTAATTTTTCAGAATTTTCTATCTGAGCTCCAACTATAGATAAATTTGTAAGTTTATTACTTTTCTTATTCCAAGAATTGAATATGCCAATATTTTCAGTTAAATATAAATTTTGATTAAAATAAGTTCCCTTATCTTCTTTTTCTACATATATAATTTTTTCACTGCTAAAATATTTAGATATATTTTTTCCCCATTGTTTTCTTGTAAGTTTAAATTTAGGTTTATTATAATATAAATTTTCTAATTTTTTTGAAAGATTACTTCCTTCTTTTATCTCATTATTTAAAATTATATTTTCCATTTCTTTGTTTTCATTTTCAGTTAAAGCACTATTTGCTGAATAAAAACTTATTTCTTTTATTTTATCATTTTCAGAGGTAAGATATAGAGTTCCAAGTGTTTGATGACTATTATTTAATAAAATATATGAATTCATACTATCTTTACTAAAATAAGGTTCTCCATTCTTATTTATAAAACCTTTTATACTACTACCAATTTCAATTGGAATTATATTCTTATATTCTATAAAGCCTAACCTTCCTATAAAATCTGGTTTAATAGTCATAATTTCATATTCTAATTGATATTTAAAATCCATTACTTCTATTTCTTTATCACCAACTTTTCTTATATCATAAATAGCAATTCCACTTTTATCTAATGTACTAGAAGTAAGACTTGAAGATATTGGAAGTACAAATATAGCAAAATGATTTTCCTTATTAGGATATATTTCCATCAAATCTTTAAATACAGCTTTTAACTCTTCAATTGTTGGAATTCTTTTAATTTCAGATTCAGAATTTATATCTACCAAATTCACTTTAACAATATTTTGTACTTTTGGTCCATTATCATAAATATTCTTATACAAATATGGTATTAACTTAACAGGTTCTTCTTTCTTCTCTTTACTCCCTCCACATCCTAAAATACTAAATAATAAAAATAATAAAATTGCTAATTTTTTCATAAAATCCTCCCAGATTATTTTTATTTTCTCTTTAATAAAGAGATTTTAATTTTTTTTGCATTTATTTTGCTATTGATAAAGTTCCTTTGTATAATCCAACTATTGTGAAGTCATCTGAAGCTTTTATTTCAATGTCATCATAATAACTATTGTCACTTCTCAATACCATTTCTCCTTCCTTCTCACAAAGTCTTTTTAAATAGGCACACCCATTCAACATAAATGCACCTATCTTTCCAAAAGGAATATCATCACACTTTTTAATAAAGACTATAGCTCCATCTAAAATAGTATCTTCCATACTATCTCCTTTTACAACCACTCCAAATACATCTCCAGTAAAAACATCATTAAAATTTACAACAGATATATAATTTTCAATTTCATTTTCATAAGAACCATAGCCTGCACTTATACTTTTGTAAATTGGAATATCTTTAAATTTACAATCAGTTGCTATATTTGATTTTATTTCTCTTCCCATGTTTATTATTTGTTCCCCTTTATTCTTCTCTTATGAATGATCCAATGTATTTCCCAACTACAATGAAATCATCACCAGCTTTTATTTCTATATCTCTATATTCCCTATTATCACTTCTTAAAAATACCCCATGTTCATCTTCAAAATATCTCTTCAAATAAGCATTATTATTAACTATAAAAGCTCCAATCTTTTTATTTTGAATCTCTGCATCTTTCTTTATAAATACAATAGATTTATCTTCTATAGTATTTTCCATAGAGTCACCATGTACCTGAACAGCAAAAATATCTCCTGTAAATGTTCCTTGGTAATTTGGAAGTGAAATATAATCTAAAATATCACTTTCAGCAGCTCCATACCCTGCACTGATATTTTCATAAACAGGAACTCTCTTAAAATTAAATGCTATCTCTGCATTAGGAACTATTTTTTCGTCTTCATCTAAATATCCAACTATTTTATAAAATTCTTTATAATCTACATTTAAAGCTTTTGCTAATTTTTTTAAGTGGAATGGATTTACTTTTTTAGCTTTACCATTAATTATTTCATTCAAACTTCTAACATTAACTCCACTTTTCATAGCTAACTGATTAAATCCATAATTTTTTTTATTTCTTAATTCTTCAATATAATCTCCAAGTTTTTTTCTTAATTCTTCTTTTATTTCAACACTAACATTTTCAGTCATAATTCCCCCCTTTCAAAACTATTTTACCCTTTATATTTCCATATGTAAAACAACTTTTAATTTTTCTATTTACATATTGAATTTTTTATGTTATATTTACATTATGAAATATTTACAAAACGAAATAAAATTATAAATTGAAATAGGAGGTTATTTTATGGAAAATTTAACACTAACACAAATTATAAAAATTGAGTGTATAAAACAAAACAAGAAAGTAGAAGATTTATGTACTCAAATAGGTTTATCAAGACAACTTATGTGGCATCATGTGAGAAGAAAAAATAATGAAATAATAAACAAAATAGAAACAGCTTTATCTCTACCAAAAGGAACTTTATTAAATTTATCATGAATATTTACCTTTGTATTTTTAAAATGGAGGGCTAATGAAAGTTTATTATTTTATTTATGAAAATGGTTCATATACTAAAAAATTTATTTCTTCTGATAAAGAAAAACTAGAAGAAAGAAGGATGCAATTATCTAAAATATATGAACCTACAAAAAATGTGAGTAAGCTTATAGAACTAGATATTTCTAAAATCAATATTATTTAGCTAGGAGGACAAATGATAAATACTCAGATAAAAGAATTGATCAATCCAAAAGAAGATAAACGACTTGTCAAAATCATAGTCAAAGGATTTTTAAAATTAATCTATCTAAAAATTATTAAAAGAGAAGATATAACTAAAGAAGCTGTTGATGAAATGATAGATTATTTCAAAAATGATACTAATTACAAATATAAACAATATATAAAATAAGGAGATTAATTTATGAAAAATTGTAGTGGAATTTCTTCAGACTTAGAAAGAAGCATGAATCTTCAGAGCAGAATAATGACTTTTGAGGAATGTTTAAGAAATGCAAAAGTAATAGATGCTCTAGATGATAAGAGAAGAGTAAAAATGTTTAATCTTTTAGTTTGGAATGATGATATGCAAAGTAATTTTATTTCTAGATTAGATAGAATAATTCTTGAAGCAGAAATTGAAATACTTAAACAAGATATCAGAGAGCTGAGGAAAAACATGAAAACTTTTACTGAAAAATTTAAAAAAAGTATAAATGTAGTAAAAAATGATGAAATAAAATATGAAGAAATGGATGATAATTTAAGAGAATTTCTAATAAATTATGCTGTAGAGTGCAGAGAAAAGCTAAAAATAGAAAATTCTGAAGTAGAAACAAAAATGATACTAGAAAATCTTGAAAAAAGAAAACAGAGAGGGTTATATGATTAAATGCCCTGAATGTGGAATAAAGCTTTCTCCTTACTGCACAAAAATAAAAACTGGTATTAAAAGAAGATACTATAAATGCTTTGTATGCTCTCATTCTTTTACCACCAGAGTTACAGAATCTGAAACAATAGAATTAAATCAAAATGAAAAAAAGGCAGACCACAAGATCCACCTACCTTCGACAAGTAGAGTATATCATGGTCTCCTTAAAAATTTCAAGCTTTTTTTTAAGGAGGTTTTTTAATTATGAGACAAATATACCTAGAACATATAAACTTATTTATGCTTTCAATCATTATTGGTGGGACACCTAAAATTTTTATAGGAACAGATGAAGAAATAAAAGAGAAAATAGTTGAATTGAAAGGTGGTGTTCTAATTGCTGGATAAATTAAGAAAATTAAGAGCATTATCACAAGATATGACAACCACTGAAGCTGAAAGGGAATTAGCATATAAAAGGTATCAAGAAATCAAAAAAAAGTATGCAGTTGATGATAGTGAATTAGAAAAAAAAGAAGAAAGATTTCACATTCGAGTACAAAATATTTTTGAAAAAGATTTACTTAGATATATTCTTTGGAGTTTTGATTTAACATCATACACAGAAAAGTATTGTTCAAAATTAAAAGTAATTTTTTATACTAAAAAAAGTGTTTATGAAGCTATTCAAGATGATTTTAAATTTCATTCTAGAAAAACAAATGCAATTTTAGATGGAGTTTTAACGAAATATCTTCACACACAGATTAAAGAACCTGAACTTGTTGCATCTCCTGAAACTATAAATAATTTAGATCCAGATATGTTAAA
Organism: Fusobacterium ulcerans; assembly: GCF_003019675.1. Lineage (NCBI taxonomy): Bacteria > Fusobacteriati > Fusobacteriota > Fusobacteriia > Fusobacteriales > Fusobacteriaceae > Fusobacterium > Fusobacterium ulcerans. The sequence goes on from NZ_CP028105.1 coordinate 3,412,016, forward strand.
AGCATATTGGAATAATAGCTGGATGAATAATGAAAATTATTCAAAAAAATTTAAAATTGAAGATTAAAAAATGAGGTGATGGCAAATGTCTAAATTAAAAAAAATTCCTGTGTATTTAGTAAGTAAGAATGGTATTCCTGTCCATATTTCTACAAACAAAGAAGTAGCAGAAGATATTGTAAAAGAAAATGCAGGACATACATACCAAGTATTATATTTACCACTAACTAAACAATTTATAAAAACTTGTATAGCTACTGCTGAATAAAGAAGTTAGGAGTGATCAAAAATGAGCTACTTTGATAAGAGTATTTTAAAAAAGAAAAAAAAGAATAACTATACAAGTATTTCAAACGACTTTTTGCAAGATCCTTATATTTCTTTTGAAGCTAAAGGACTAGCTGCTTCTCTTCTTTCAAGACCTGAAGACTGGGAAATTAATGTTTCCGCTTTAATGTCTGAAGGAAAAATTGGAAGAGATAAAGTTAATAAAATTATTCAGGAGTTAATTAAAGCTGGATATATGTATAAATCCCAAAGTAGAACTTCTGGAAAATTTTCAAGAAATATTTTATTTATATCTGATGAAAAAGATTATCTTTTTGAAGAAGTCATAGAAAAAGAGGGAACTTCACCGTTAACTGAAAAAACCGCAACGGTAAAACCAGTAACTGGTGAACCGTCAACGGAAAATACTGAACAACAAACTAAAGAATATACAAATACTAATATAACAAATACTACTACTACTAAAAAAGAAAAAAGTAGTAGTAGTCCATATGAATTTTTAGTAATAAAAGAATTCCCTCTTTTGAATGCTGCAACTATAAGCAATATAAAAAGATTTATTCCAGATCTTACAGAGGATATATTTAAAAAAGCTTATTCTCTTACAGAGAAAGAAATAACACTGGGAAAAGGAAAAGACTTTAATGCTATTCTCTACAAAGCCTTAAAAGGAGAATGGTCTTTCACAGAAGAAAAGAAAAAAGAATCCTCTACTGTGAATGAAGAGAATAAAATAAAAAGTAAATTTGAGCAATATGCTGCTATGGTTTCTACTTGTGGAAATTTCAATTTTGCTTTTGAAGAGTTTAAAAAATCTATTACTAAATATGATAAAAACTTAGCAACTAGCTATCTAGAAAAATTTAAAAAATTGGAGTGATAAAATATGGGAATTTTAAAAATAGAAATGCCTCTGGAATGGTGGACTAGAATCAATGAAAAATGCAAAGAACTCAATCTAAATCCTGAAAGTTATACAGAAGTAAAAAATTATGGAAAACTGTATTTTGACTTACAAAAACATCAATTTGATAGAAGATTTCCAATTCCAGATCCAAAAGATTATTTGAAAATATAGGGGGCATTTTATGGGAAAAATGATAGCATTTAAAAATAATAAAGGTGGAGTAGGTAAAAGTTGGATAACTCTTCAAGTTGGACATGCTCTTGTTATTTTATTTGGATATAAAGTATTAATAATAACTTCTGATACTCAGAACAATATTTTACTTTTTGCTGGAATAGATGCCGAGCCTGGAGCAGGATTAGAAAGTTGGGTAACAAAAGGTGATGGTGACTTAATCAGATTAAGAGAAAATCTTTACTATATCCCTCTTTCTGTAGGAGTGGAAATATCAAAGAAATTTAAATCAAATTTAAAAAATACTATATCCCAATTAAAGCAAGAATATGACTTTATACTTTTAGATCCTAATCCTACTTTAAGGCTAGATAAAGAGTTCACAGATGAAGCTGATTACTTTATTATACCTACTTTTTTAGATCAAGCTACTTCTCAATCTATGCTTAATATTATAAATGATACTGACAAAAGAAAAGTAAAAGCTGTTATTCCAAATAGATATACTAATACTAAAAAAGAAAAAGAATATTATAACAATCTAAAAGACATATTTAATTCTTATGATATTTATTTAAGTTTACCTCTTGCTCAAAGTTCTACAATAGGGAGATTAATAGATAAAGGGAAAACTATATGGGATGTGCATAATCAAGATGTAGCACAATTTAAGCAAATTATAGAAGATGTATTGGATGTGATAGTGTGAATAAAAATGTTTTGAATAAATTAGAAGCAGCTTTGGAAAAACAGGAGTATAAAAGTAATTTTGATTTCGAAAAATTTGAAATTAGAGAAAAAAGTGTAATTGACTTAGTTATTCAAAAAGAAAAATTAATTTCTAGAAAATTAGATAAATATAATGAAAGTTTATTTGATATCTGTGAAGCTATATATGATATTTCTGTAGTCTTAAAAGCTACAAATAGCTTTATGGAGTGGTATGAAGGCTGTGGACTTACAAAAGACATGATTTCTATGTATTTAAAAAGACATTCATTGTATCAGGAATTTCCAAATTATAAAAGTTTTATATCTGCTCTTACAGATTCAGCTGTAAAAATTCTTACAAATAAAGATGTTACATATGATAACAGGCTTATGATAGTAGATAAAAGAATGTCAAATACTCAAGATATAAAAGAATTTTTACAACCTTGTATTGAAAAAACAAAAGAAGAATTTAAAAAAGAAATACCTTTTTTCAATACAAAAAGAATAAAAAAAATGAAAAAAAGAGTTGATAAAATAGAGGATCCAAAAGAATTAAAATCTTTAGTTGATAAAATTTCCATTTATAAAAAAGAAATAAAAGAAATAGAACAATTACTAAAAGATAAAGAAAAAGAATTTGAAAATAAGAATAATCTTCAAATTGAATATAACGGTGATGAAAATGAAAATGATTAAATATCACGGTTTTGTAACTTTTCGTTTGACTTTTTTGGAAAAAATAAAAAGGTGGTTTAGATGAAAGATTTTGAAATAAAAAAAATTCCTTATAATACAGAAGCTGAAAAAGCTGTAATTGGTGGTATATTTTTAAAACAAAATGCCCTTACCGATATAGCAGAGTTTCTCTCTCCAGATGATTTTTATAATAAAGACCTTAAAATCATATATGCAGCCATCTTAGAACTTTACAATGAAAATAAAGCAATAGATCCTATTCTGATTTTAGAAAAAAACAAAAATATAAAAAATGATACTTTTTATGAAGTAATAGAATCTGTTCAAACAGCTGCAAATGTTATTGAATATGCTCATATAGTTATGGACAAAGCTAAATTAAGAAATCTACAAGATTCAGCTACTAAAATTGTAGAAATGACATCTGATGAAGAAGAAACAACTGAAGATATAATAGATAGATCTGAAGCTCTTATTTTCAAAATAGCAGAAAACAATAATACTAGAAATGTTATCTCTATAAAAGATATGATGAATAGTGAATTTACTAGACTTCAAAATGTTTATGATAATAAAGGAACTACAATTGGGATTTCATCAGGATTTACTGATTTCGACCAGATGACAAATGGATTTAATCCCTCTGACCTTGTAATTCTTGCTGCTAGACCAGCAATGGGAAAAACAGCTTTTGCACTTAATTTAGCTTTAAATGCTGCTAAGACTAATAAATCTATTCTTATTTTTAGTTTAGAAATGTCAAGTTCTCAACTGCTTCAAAGATTTATTGCAATAGAAGCAGGGATAGGATTACAAAAAATTAGAACAGGATTTCTTTCTGAAAATGATTGGGGGAGAATGGGGTTGGCAAGCGAAACATTAATGAAAACCCAATTGAATATTGCAGATCTTCCAAATGCTACAGTAATGGAAATAAGAACTGTAGCCAGAAGAATGAAAGCAGCAGGAAAACTTGATATGATACTTATTGACTATTTACAATTGATAAAAGGCAGCAGTGGAAAAAATGAAAATAGGCAGCAAGAAATATCAGATATATCAAGATCACTTAAAGGAATAGCTAGAGAACTTGATGTACCTATTATAGCTCTTTCACAGTTATCACGAGCTACAGAACAGAGAGCAGATAGAAGACCTATGCTTTCAGATTTAAGAGAATCTGGAGCGATAGAACAAGATGCTGACATGGTAGCATTTCTATACAGAGATGACTACTATAATGAAGAATCTGAAGCTAAAGGGATAACAGAAATAATTATAGGTAAACAAAGAAATGGCCCTGTAGGAACTATAAAATTAAGATTCTTTCACGAACTTACTAAGTTTGCTAATTATACTAATAAAGTTTATTAAAAATAAAGGAGAATTAAAATGTTTATAAAAGACCCTAGTATAGATGAAATAATATCAAAAGAAAAAATGAAAGAATTTTGGGAAAATTTAGAATTTTTAGGAAGGGAAATAAATAGTAAATAGAGGTAATTTTATGATAAAAGAAAGATTACAAAAATTAGCTATTGAATTAGGACATCCTCCTCAAGCTTATCTCTATGCTAGAATATCCAGAGAAGATTACAAGGATGAAACTAATCCACAACATGCCATTGAAAGTCAACTTTCTATTTTAAGAAGAGTTGTTAGTGAGAATAACCTTAATGTATATAAAGAAAAAGCTGAAATAGAAAGTGGTGTAACTGCTGAAGATGCACAAAGAGAAATTCTTGAACTTATAAAATCTAGAACTATAAATATATTAATAATTAAAGATTGGTCAAGATTTGCAAGAAATAGAGCTTGGGCTGAAAAAATGCTTGATTATGCTGAGTTATTTAAAAAAACATTTATTTTATATTCTCTTTCAGATAGGGAGGGAGTATATAATCCAGTTGCTAGAATGTATTGGGATTTAAATAATGTATTTAATGCGCAATATGTTAGAGATATCGTATCTAAGATGAAAACAGCAAAAGAAGAAAGTGCTAAGCAGGGATTCTATATGACTAGACTCTTTGGTTATATGAGAGTAAATAAAAAAACTTACCCTGACACAGTAGAACCTCTAAAAGCACAGATTGTAAGAGAGTTACATGATTTATTTGATAAAGGTAAGTTTAAAAATAAACACCAAATGTTAGACTACTGCAAAGAAAAATATCCTCAATATAAGTTTGACTATACACGAATTGATAGTTTCTTCTTTAATCCTGCATATAAAGGAACTGTTATATATGGGAAAGTTAAAACATACAAAGGAAAAATAATAATGGAAAATACTGAAGAAGAAATAATTGAAGTAAATAACTCTCCAAATATTATTCCTCTGATTCCTCCAGCTCTTTGGGATAAAAACAATCTTAAACTAAGACAGGTTACAGAAGTATATAGAGCAAAAAGTGAGGGAGCATATTTGTTTTCTGGTAAAATCTTTTGTTATTGTGGTTCAAAAATATATGGAAATGAAGAATACTACAAATGCAATTCAAATTCTATAAATGAAAATCATAAGCATTCAAATAATAAGATTATATGTGACTGGAAACCAAAAAGAGTAGAGGTTTTAGAAAACTATATCCTTGATAAAATAATTACTGAATTTAATCATATTGAACATTGTAATACCTCTTTGGATGATGAAATAGAAGCTCAACTTGAATTTTTAAATGAAAATATTGACAAATGTAATAAATACATTAAAAACATTAAAGAAAGTACTAAAATTGGTATTTACACACCATTAGAAGCAAAAAAAGAAATAGAAAATATAAATAAAGAATTATACAGACTTGAAAAAGAAAAAAAATCTCTTGAAGAAAAGAAAAAACAACAAAGTTTAGATATAAATAAAGAAGAAATATTTAAATTAATTATTGAATATAGCAAAAAAAATAATAGAGTTATGCTTAAACGATTGCTTAATTGCTATATATCTAGAATAGTGTTTTTCAATTATTTTAATGCTGAAATTTATACATATTTTTAAAAATCCCCAGAAATTTACTTCTGAGGATTTTTTTCTATGTATTCAATTACTTTAAAAGTTCTGCCATCAAAAGCTAAATGATCTTTTTTCTTTTTAGGATGATATAAAACCATATAATTAATATTATAATCTGATTTAAATTTTTCCAATTTATTCTTTTCCCCATATATCTCTATATGATCTTTAAATAAAGTATATTCAAACTCTTTTAAATCTTTTTTTAAATCTTCTATTTCTCCAATATAAGGTAATAATACAGAAAAAGAATCTGCATTCTCTGTAAAACCTCTCAATAAAGCATTTACTATAGTAGTATCAAGAAACCCATTTTCAACACTTAATTGTCTCATTACTTTTCCCGCTTTTAAAAGATTAAATAATGTCTTTTTCTCTTTATATTTTTTATACTTTTCTCCATAATCTTCTAAAAAATCAGAGTAAGTATAATCAATTGGAGAAATATCTATTCTAGAAGCTACAGTTTCAAGTTTTGCAAATTCTCCTCTTTTCAATCTTCCAACTAAAGAAACAGATAATTTTTCTTTTAATTCTTTTTCAGTATATTTATTTAATAGTTTTTCATAAATAATTGCCATTTTATTCCTTTATAATCCCTTTATCAATATACTTCTGCACTTCTGGCATCACAAACTCATAAAAAAGCTGTGGTGCATACTCAACTATAGGTGACATTCTCTTCAGTACCATTTCTTTTGTAGCATTGAATTTCTTCCATGTGTGCCCATCTGAAGTAAGATTTTGTATAAATCCCTGAAATCTATCAAAAGTATTAGCAAATTTTGCTTCTTTTGTTTCCATATTCTCAAATTCAAGCCATAGCTTCATGAACTCTTTTTCCTGCTCTTCTGGAAGCATTCCATATATCTTCTCTGCACTTTCAAGTTCTGTTCGCCATTTCTCCTGTTTGTTGTAATTCGAAAACGCAGGAGTATCTCCTGCGTATATTTCAACAATATCATGTATAAGTATTAGTTTAAGAACTTTTTCCATATCTATTTCTCCCAGATTGGAATATTCTTTCAAAGTCATTGCACACAATGCCATGTGCCAGCTGTGCTCAGCATCATTTTCTCTTCTATTCAAATCTCCCAGTACAATAGACTGCCTTAAAATACTTTTTACCTTATCTATTTCTATTAAAAATTTAACTTGATCTGCTAATTTTCCCATCTTTTCCCTCATTTTCTTTAATTTTTATTTTTTTATAAAAATCATTTCCTCTTCTTTCTCATTAGTTAATATCAATTTATCTCCATCTTTTTTTATAGTCTTAGCATTTTTTAAAAGAGTAAGATATTGATCTTCAACTATCATTTTGTCTCTAGGTCCACCCATTCTAGTTGTTGCTAATGCTCCAATATTTATAGTTCCATTACTTACATCTGCTTTTCCAAAGAATCTGTTGATTCCAGCAAATCCAAATATTCTGCCTTCTTTATCAAAACCAAGAGTTAAGTTGTTTTCTACAAAAAGATTAGTTAACAGATACTCATTACCAGCTACATTTTCAAGTGATACCTCCACAGGAACTTCTACCTTAACTGGAGTAGAGCTACATCCCACTAACAGCATCAAAGTTGCTAAAAAGATAAATATTTTTTTCATTGTTAAACCACCTCGTATAATTTTTTGTCTCTTCTATGAAATTATACACCAAATAAGTGGTTCTGTACAGATTAACAAATTATATTTCTTTTATAAATTCACACAGCCCTATAATCAACCAAAGTCTATTTTGATTGTATAATTCACTTCATAGTTATGCTGAAGATTATTTGAGTTAGAATAATCCACTTTTTAATTTAGCCATAAGAAAATTATATCCTCCATTTTAGTGTCTAAAATTTTGAGGTGCAGTCCAATTATTATCACTGCTTATTTTTCATATATAATTGACATTGATTTTTTTTATTGAAACTCCTTCTTTTCTTCTATTTTTTAATAATTTTAATTTAATAAATTAATTCTCATCTTCTAAAACTTATATATTCATCTATAAAATATATTATTGCATAAACGAAATTTATGATATATAATTATATTAAGAAGAAATTCTTAGACGCATTGCCCCCCGGCGATGTATACGTCAACTAATTTTCCTTCCAATAATTTTTTATCTGACCAGTAAAAAACTATTGGAAGGAACTCCAAATTAAAAGGAAGGGAAAAAATGGAAAAAATATTATTGCTTATTATTGCTGTTTCAATAGCTTTTGTTATTAAGAGTTGGATTTATTCTGCTTTTATTCCACTTTTTTTTCTTATATTATTATTAATCTTTATTCCAAGCTTAATAATAAAAAAATAGATTTTCAGCTTTCAAATTTAATTAAAGAACACTCTTGTATATTATCTTTCATCATACTTACATAAAAAATGAACCCTTGTCATTAGATTATCTCTAATAGTTTGGGTTCATTTTAATTTATTTTTATCCTTTCAACAGTTCCATAGTTTCAGTCATAACTTTAGCAAAATTTTCATTTATTACAAGAGAAGCATCATTGTCATATTGAGTAGCATCTTTATTGAGTATTACCAGATTTCTTCCTTTGAAGTATTTTATGTAATAAGCTGCTGGATATACAGTGAGGCTGGTTCCGACTATAATTAAAGTATCAGCTTTTTCTATTTCCTTGATAGCTTGATATGTAACTTCCTCATTAAGCATCTCTCCATACAAAGTCACCTCAGGTCTTACTATCCCTCCACAATCACACTGAAATCTCTTGTTATCTTTTTTTCCACATTTCAGACAATACCATTTTTTCAATGTCCCATGAAGTTCCAGAACATTTTTGCTCCCTGCTGCCTGATGAAGGTCATCTATATTTTGAGTGATAACAGCTTTTACTTTTCCCATTTTTTCCAATTCTGCCAGAGCTTTATGCCCAGCATTTGGCTTGATTCCATCTATATCTAATTTTTCATCAAGATACTTATCAAAAATATCCCTATGATTAAAAAAGAAATCATGGCTCAATATCTCTTCCGGCTCATATCCCATATATGTTCTGCTGTACAGTCCATCTTTGCTCCTAAAGTCTTTTAACCCAGAATCTGTCGATGCCCCTGCTCCTGTGAAAGCAACAACATAGCTGCTGTTTTTAAGAATCTCTGCTAATTTTTTTATCTTGTCCATAGATACCTCCTATCTCTTTTTAAATCTACCTTTCTATATATTATACTATATTTTTTTATTTAAACTGCATACTTTTTTAACTTTTAAAGAATCTCTAATTTTTATAAAAAAAGGCTGTATTCATGTATCTAAGTCTGATAAAAATATTTGTATACAGAATAGAATCTATCTTCTTTCAACACCTCTTTAATCTCCAGATTAAACATTGCTTATTTATTTTATAAAATAATTGTTATCACAAAAAAAATGAGTTATAATTGTAATGGAACTATTAATTTATTACAAGGGGGAATAAGCATGTACAAATTAAGAAACGGTGTAGAAATACCTGAAATAGCTTTTGGAACTTGGAAAATCACAGATCCGGAAGTATGTAGAAAAAGTGTAAAATATGCTTTGGAAACTGGTTACAGACATATCGACACTGCAATGGTATATAGAAATGAAGAATTTGTTGGAGAGGGAATCAAAGAATTCCTAGCTGAAAATAAAAATGTAAAAAGAGAAGATCTTTTCATCACTACAAAAGTATGGAACTCTGATCAAGGATATGATTCAACTCTAGCAGCATTTGAACTTTCTCTTAAAAAACTGGACCTTGAATATGTAGATCTTTACCTTATTCACTGGCCTAATACTCCTAATATGAAAACTACAATCGATACTTGGAAAGCCCTTGAAAAACTTTATAAAGAGAAAAAAGTAAGAGCTATTGGAGTATGCAACTTTGAAATTCATCACTTTGAAGAACTTCTTCCAGAAGCAGAGATCATACCTATGATAGATCAAATCGAGCTTCACCCACTAAATCAACAGCTTAAATCAAGAGCATACTGCAATGAAAAAGGTATCATAGTTGAATCTTGGAGCCCATTAATGCAGGGAAATCTTGAAAATGATGTCATAGAAAAAATCGGAAAAATACATGGAAAAACAGTTGCTCAGGTTATCCTTAAATGGCATCTGCAATCTGGACTTCTTCCATTGCCAAAATCTGTAACTCCATCTAGAATAAAAGAAAACAAAGATCTTGATTTTACTCTTTCTACTGAAGAAATGAATACTATCAATGCTTTAAATAAAAAAGAAAGATTTGCAACTCACCCAGATAATATGAGTTCTGGTTTTGAAAATTTAAGATAAAATTATCAAATATCTATGGAGGAAATGTTAAATGAAATATAATTTTGATGAAATAATTGATAGAAGTAAGACAAACTCTAGAAAATGGAACCCTGAAATATATAAAAATACATATAATGGAAAAACTGATCTGCTTCCTTTATGGGTAGCAGATATGGATTTTAAAGTTGCTCCAGCTATACTTGACAGCCTTCAAGCTATACTGACTCATGGTGTACTTGGGTATACTGCAACTGATGATGAATATTTTCAAGCTATCATTGACTGGAACAAAAACAGAAAAAATGTAGATCTTAAAAAAGAATGGATAATATTTACAAACGGAGTTGTACCAGCTCTTAACTATATGATACAGACATTTACTAAGGAAGGGGATTCTATCCTTATACAAACTCCTGTATATCACCCATTCAGAATATCTACTGAAAACAACAATAGAAAAATAGTTACTAATCCTCTGATAGATACTAAAGGTTACTACACTGTAGATTTTGATGATCTTGAAAAGAAAATAGTTGAAAATAGTGTAAAAATGTTTATCTTGTGCAATCCTCATAACCCTGTGGGAAGAGTGTGGACTAAAGAAGAACTTGAAAAAATGGGAGAAATCTGCTTAAAACACAATGTACTTGTGATATCTGATGAGATTCACTCTGACCTTATTTTCAAAGACAGCAAGTTCACTTCATTCCTTACATTGAAAGATGAGCTTAAAAATAATTGCATAGTTTGTACAGCTCCAAGCAAAACATTCAATCTTGCTGGACTTCAAACTTCTCTTATCTTTATAGTTGATGATGAAATAAGAGATAAATACAAGAATACTCTTATGAAAATAAGACTTGAAACTCCTAGTACTTTTGGTATAGAAGCTATCAAAGCTGGATATATGCACTCTGGTGAATGGCTTGATGAGTTGATAGACTATCTTGATGGTAATAGAAAATTCATTGAAGAATATATCAAAGAAAATATGCCGGGAGTAAAATATCTAAAACCTGAAGGAACTTACCTTGCATGGATAGATTTCAGAGATGTATTAAAAGATGGAGAAACTTTAGAAGAAATATTTGAAGATAAAGCAAAAGTTGCTATTGACTATGGTAACTGGTTCGGAGCAGAGGGAGCAGGTTATGTAAGACTTAACTTTGCATGTCCTAAATCGATAGTTAAAGAAGCTCTGGACAGAGTTAAAAATGTAATATATAAATAAAATAATAGATAGAAATCAAGAAAATAGTTATGTTACAGAAATTCAGGAGGACTTAATGCACAGTCTGATTTCTAAAGATATTCAAAATTTAATGGATTAAAAACAGTTTTACAGTAAAATAAGAAATTTAATATTGATATATTTTCAAACAGCCTTAACCCTCAATATCAAGAGCTAAGGCTGTTTTATTTTATCTCCCTGTCAGCTGCATAAGTATTTTACACAATTCCCTCATACATGAAGTTCCTCTTTCTCTGCATTCAATATGATACAGATCATTTATTATCTTGTCTATCTTCATATCTTTCAGCAGTATTTCAAAAGCTTTTGAATCTCCATCACAGCACCCGAAAAATTTTACTTTTCTCAATATTCCATCTTCAATTTCTACACCAATCTCTTTTGCACATACACCATTAGTTTTGTATATTTCCATACTGCACCTCCTAGAATATAATAAGTGGTCTGTTGGTTTTTGGATGCTTTGCAACTTCGCATTCTACATCAAAAACTTTCTTTATATTTGCCTTAGTAAAAACCTCATCTGGACTTCCCTGAATCTCTATTTTCCCTTTTTTCATTCCATAAATATAGTCGCAATATGAACTGGCAATATTCATATCATGTATCACAGCTAAAATAGTTTTATTGGTCTTTCTTACAAGCTTCATTATCTCAATCTGATATTTTATATCCAGATGATTTGTAGGCTCATCCAATACCAATATATCACTGTCCTGAGCCAATGCTCTTGCTATAAGGACTCTCTGCATCTCTCCCCCAGAGAGAGTGAGAAAACTTCTGTCCTTCATCTCTTCCAGCCCCACTGATGCCAGTGCTTCTTTTATAACTTCTTTTTTCTCCAGAGTGAACAGGGAATTTTGATGAGCATATCTTCCCATTTCCACTATCTCCTCCACAGTAAAATCAAAGTTCATATTCTGTTTTTGAGCCAGTACAGCCATTTTCCTAGCAATAATTTTTGGCTTGTAATCATTTAATTCTATATTATCAATTATTATCTCTCCATTTTTATGTTTAAGAAATCTGTATATATTCTTCAGAAGTGTACTTTTTCCACAGCCGTTAGCACCAATTATCCCTACAAATTTCTTTTCTTTCACTATGAGAGATACATCTTCCAGTATATTTTCATTATCTATAGAATACCCAAGTTTTTTTACTTCTATCATACTACTCCCCTCCAAATCTATATGCTTTCTTTCTCAACATATTTAAAAAGAATGGAGCTCCAAACATAGAAGTTATAACTCCTATTGGTATTTCCTGCGAGGTAAAAAGACTCCTAGTCAGAGCATCTGTCAATATGAGGAATACTCCTCCCATAAGTATGGCACAAGGTATAACTTTTTTATGATTTCCTCCCACCAGTCCTCTTGTCACATGTGGAATCACTAAGCCTACAAATCCTATTATCCCTGTATTTGATACTATTACTCCTGTTAAAAATGTTGATACCAGCACTATCAGAAGCCTTATTTTCTTTACATCAACTCCCAGAGCTACAGCATTTTCATCCCCTGTTACCAGTATATTCAATTCTCTATACTTTGGATATACCAGAAAAAATGATACTCCTAGACTTATTAATGCAAAAGGGATATATTTCCAGTTGGAACCTCCCAGACTTCCTGACATCCAGAATATGGCCCCTCTCAATTCTTTTTCATTAGGTGCCATCATTATCATCAATGTAGTTATCCCAGAAAAAAGCGAAGATACTGCCACTCCGATAAGTACCAGTCTTGTACTGGAAAATCCCCCTGCTCCTGCAAAATAGAAAACTAAAAAAGCTGTAAAAGTTCCAAATACAAAAGCTCCTATTGGAACAGAGAGCATAGTTCCCCCTAAAAACAGAATAGCCATTACTGCCCCTGTACTTGCCCCTGCTGATATCCCCAATATATATGGACTTGCCAGAGGATTTTTAGTAAGACACTGCATCAGTATTCCCACCAGTGCCAGTGCCCCTCCTGCTGTCATTCCCATTATTATTCTTGGAACTCTCAAATTCCACACTATTATCTCTATACTATTTTTCCATTCTTTCTGAAAAATTTCTCTCCCCAGACTCTTATTCACTATTATTTTCCAGACATCTGTTCCTTTGAGAGATACAGACCCTATAGTCACTATGAATGTAGAACACATAATGAGTAATATACATAGAATCAGGCATAATACTTTGTAATTGTTAAATAATTTTTTCATTTTTTCTCCATCTTAGTATTTGTTATCTAAATTTCCACATTATGAAACTCTTTTGCAAGTTTTTTTACTGCATTTACATTTCTTATTCCTGCTGATATATCTCCCAATCTTATCACTGCAAATCTCTCGTTTTTTACAGCATCAATATCTTTTATAGGAGATTTCTCCTTTAAATATTCTATCTTTTTATCAACAGTATTATCACCATAATCTATTATCAGTATAATTTCAGGATCTGCCATCAACACTTTTTCCCATGTACCATTTCCAAAGCTTCCTCTGATATCTTTAAATATATTTTCTCCTCCAGCCAGCTCAATGATGGTATTTCCTATTCCTCCCCCACCAACAACAAAGGGAGCACTTTCTCCTCCATCATATGGAAGTACCGTTACTTTCTCTTTTGGAAGTTTTTCCTTGATCTGTTCAAGTTCATTTTTCATATTTGCAACTATTTTCTGAGCATTATTTTTCTTATCAAATATCCTGCCAAATTCCAATATATCATCAAATACATCATCTATATTATTACTTTCCAATGATTTCATGAAAAATACTTCTACTCCATTTCCATTTAACTCCTCTACACTTCCTAGATTATTGGGCATACTAAGAGATTTCCACCCTGTTACAAAATCTGGATTTACTGAATAAAAAACTTCCTTGCTCGGATATTTAGAAGATAGAACAGGTATCTTTTCATATTTTTCTTTCAGTTCAGGAAGTATTTCATTATCCATAAATGCCGTTCCTGCCACTTGTTCCTCTGCTCCAATAGCAAGAAGTATCTCTGTAGTAAATTGTGAAGCTGATACAGCTCTTTGAGGTGCTTTTCCAAAACTGATATTGCTCAGAATAACCAAAAATAGAAGTAATCTTTTAAACATATTTTCCTCCAAAAAATAAAAAAACCGTTCTTAAAATAAGAAGACGGCATAAAAATACCTTATCCGTCCTCGCAGATATAGAATAAATCAATCTTTGGCAGGTCTCCTGACTTGACTTCATTTTACTTGCAAACCTTCCCAGCCGTGAGCCAGTGGTGCTTTGCTTTCATCCATCTTACAGTGGCGGGACCGTGCAGGATTTCAACCTGCTTCCCTTTTAATCAAATGAACCATAGATTTCTATTATATTTATATTTTTGATTAATTATACAATACTTAAATTTTTTAGTCAAATGAATAGTGAAATATCTTCCATTATTTATATTTTAATCTTTTAGTTTCATAGAATATAGATGCTTTTCAGCTTAAAATTCAGTACTTTCTTTTTCTTGTTCTTCCAATTTTACACTTTCATTGTAAATTAAAATTTCTTTTTTTCATATCACATGTTATTTTAGTTGACATTATATTATTAATTTAGTATAATCTGTGCGTAATAAAATATATTTAGGTGCTTTTATAAAGCTTAATAGAGGAAGCAGGGTGAAAATCCCTCACAGCGAGAGCTGCTGTATAGTGGACGAAATCACATTATGTCACTGGGAAACTGGGAAGGCGTGAGAGTAGGATGAAACTGAGTCAGAAGACTTACCAAATAGTCATATATTTTGTTTAAAAAGCTTTTTTGCTTATTAAACATATTTTTAAATTGACTCTCTAGTAAGGTAGGATCTCTATTTTATTAGAGTTTTTTTATTTCTAATAAATAGTTCCCTTCCTACCAAAACACAGGAATTTTTTACAACTGAATCTTAAAAATATGGAGGAAAGAAATGTACAAAAAAATTGGAATTTTAGCTTTGATTCTAAGCTCTACTATTTATGCTGAAGAAGTTCAAAGTACAAAGCTTAATGAAAGTGTTATCTCGACTGAAAACTTTGAAACAAGTGTAAGAGATACAGCAGCAAATATCTCTATTGTCACAGCAAAAGAGATTGAAAAAACTGGTGCAAAAAATCTTGTTGATGCTCTTAAAAATGTTCCTGGTATCTTTGTTAAACATTATGCTGGGGGAATAAAATTTGACATAAGAGGACTGAATTCAATGTACAGTGACAGAAATGCCCTGATTACACTTGATGGAGTTCCTGTGACATCTGCACAAGTATCAAATATTCCAATAGAAACTATTGAAAGAATTGAGGTAATCCCAGGTGGAGGAGGTATTCTCTATGGAGATAAAGCTATTGGAGGTATAGTTAATATTATCAGTAAATCAGCTCTTGATAAAAAAAATTATGGAACTGTCTACTCTCAATTTGGAAGCAACAGTGAACATAAAGTAGGATTCAATTATGGAACTAAACTTACAGACAGACTTATTACAGAAGTAGGATATACAGACTATGATTCTGATGGTTGGAGAAGAGGAGAGAAGTTTGATAAAAAAGAGGGGCGTTTTAAAGCTAAATACCTATTAGATGATGGAGAAATAGAATTTAAATACAATCACTCAGATAACAAAACATATAAAGGAATAGCTGTTCCAAGCTATATTCTTGATGATGACAGAAGAAATCCCGGAAGTCTTTCTAAGGGTAAAAATAAAAGTAATGATTACTATTTAAAATGGAAGCAAAACCTTTCAGAAGATACAGAGTTTTTGATATATGGAAACTATTATGAGAATAAAAAATGGCTTTTTAACAAAAGTAAAAACTCTTTCTACAGAGATGGGGATGAAGTAAGAAAATATGTGAAAGCTCAAATTAAACATACATATCTTCCAGAAAGCTATTTTATAGCTGGTATAGATATACTGCAAGATGAAGTGAAACCTTATGATACTTCAGCTAAATGGAATGGATCTCTTGGAAGGTATGTAAAAAGTGGCGACTCAACTAAAGATGGTTTTGGTATCTTTGCTTTGAATAAATATTCTACTGGCAAATTCCAATTTACTCAAGGAATAAGATATGATTATGCAGATTATGACTTCTATTGGAGAAATGCCTCTCTTAATGCTTCTGACAAGAGAGGAACTAGAGACAACGCAAAATATAATGACTATTCTTTTGAGCTAAGTGCAAATTATCTATACTCTGAAACTGGTTCTACATACCTTACATACACAAGATCTTTCAGAACTCCTACTGCTGGAGAAATTTATTATACTCGTAATTCAGAAAGACTTGATCCTCAGCTTCAGGATACTATCGAGCTTGGTATAAAAGATTTCTTTGCTAATACTTATGTATCTGCTTCTACATTCTATAAAATGACCCATGATGAAATATATTCAACTATTCCTCCTGAATTTACTGGAATGGTAAACTACAATATAGGGAACAGTGAAAGAATAGGAGCTGAAGTTTATGCTGAACACTATATAGGTGATCTGACTTTGAAATCTTCAGTGACATATCTGCATCATAAAGTTATAAGTGGAAAATACAGTGGAAGCAAAATACCGAGCGTTCCCAACTGGAAGCTGACTTTTGGAGCTGGATATGACTTCAACAGCAATTTCTCTGTAGGAGCTGATGCTATCTATGCTGGAAACACATATGATCTAGATGATATAGCTAATGACAGAAAAGAGGATACTGGAGAATATTTTACAGTGGATATATTCTCACAATATAAATTTGATAATGGAATATCTCTTACATTTAGAATCAACAATGTATTTGATGAAAAATATAATGAATATGCCGGATTCTGGGATGACAGTAAATACGGTATAGATCAAAGACATTATTACCCTGCTATTGGGAGAACATATACTGCTGGCATAAGCTACTCGTTTTAATTAAAAACAACATATCCCCTTAAGAAAAAAAGCATCACATAAATACTAAATTATCTTAAGGGGATTTTATTTTTTTAAAATTCAATATTAAAAATCTGTTGGTGAAATAAGGAGAGTGTGAAAAAATTTCTGTAAATCATAACTTTATATAATAAAAATTTGAGCTTTCCAATATAAAAGACCTGTTAAACAAAACTTTTGCTTCACAGATCCTTTCTTATTATTATTCACTTATATTTTTACTTGATACAATTTCACCATCTTTATATTCTCTCTCTAAAATTACTTTTCCATTTTCATATATTTTTTCTGTACCATGAAGTACATACTCTTTGTAATTTTGCTCATGCTCTAAATTACCATTTTTGTCATAAAATTTTGATGTTCCATGAAGGCAGTCTTTCTTGTAATTCAACTCTGCTATTATTTTTCCATTCTCCTGATAGCCTTTTTCCATCCCATCCTTTTCTCCATCTTTGTAGTTTGTTTCCATTTTAAGCTGTCCACTATCATAATATATTCTGCTTATTCCATCTAATTTACCATCTTTGTATCCTGTAGACTCCCATTTTATAGTTCCATTTTCATGATATCCCTTTTCTGAATTTAATTTCCCTTCATTATAAACCTGCTTCTTTATTATTTTATCCCCTTCACTTACACTCATTATTCCAGTATATGGTTTGCTCTCTTCCTTTTTATATAAAAGCTTATCTTCTCTCACTTCTACATTATAATATTCTTCATTTCTTTCTGTTCCAGAAACAGTGATAAAGACCACCAATAACAGCAATAATATTATAAAAACTTTTTTCATAAACTCATTCCCCCAGTATCTCAAATTTTGTACAACTTTTTAAATTTACAAAAAATACTCTTTCTCTCTTTATAATGATATATAAAAGAGGGTTTCTTGTCAATGCATTATTTATTCCATTTTAAATATTAATTATATAACTCCTCTTAAAAAGATAAAAGATAAATTTAATGAAATTTTAAAAATTAATATTATAAAATTAAATCTTTTCTGAAGACTCTATTCAAAAATTATCTTTCATAGAACAAGGATGAAATTAATGTTGACATTATATATTAAATCAAGTACAATTGGTTCGTAATCAAAAATATATTTAGGTGCTTTTT
Source organism: Fusobacterium ulcerans (assembly GCF_003019675.1). Lineage (NCBI taxonomy): Bacteria > Fusobacteriati > Fusobacteriota > Fusobacteriia > Fusobacteriales > Fusobacteriaceae > Fusobacterium > Fusobacterium ulcerans. Next base: position 3,430,390 of record NZ_CP028105.1, read on the forward strand.
GTAAAGCTTAATAGAGGAAGCAGGGTGAAAATCCCTCACAGCGAAAGCTGCTGTATGGTGGACGAAATCACATTATGTCACTGGGAAACTGGGAAGGCGTGAGAGTAGGTTGAAACTAAGTCAGAAGACTTACCAAATAGTCATATATACACTTATCAATGATTTGAAATCTCATTGTGTATTTTTAATTTGACTCTCTAGTAGGTAGAACTCTCTATTTATTAGAGTTTTTTTATTTACAAGACCTTATATATTTTTTGAAAAAATAATATTTTAAGGGGGAAAAAATGTATAAGAAAATTGGGATTTTAGCATTAATTTTAAGTTCATCTCTGTTTGCAGAGGAATTAGGAAAAAAGGAAGAATTTGCTGTAAAGCTTAATGAATCAACTATTACATCAGAAAGATATGATGAGACTCCTGTTATTGAAACAGCTAAAAATGTTACTGTTATCACAAGTGAAGAGATTGAAAAAAGAGGATATAAAAGTGTGGATGAAGCTCTTGTAAATGTTCCCGGTCTTTCTTTTGCAGGTGGATATTTATCAATGAGAGGGCAAGTTCCAAGCATGGGAAACAAACATCTGGTTGTACTGGTTGATGGGATTCCTCAAAATGGCATGGATAATAGGTCATTCGATTTAGATTTTATTCCTGTAGAACAAATAGAAAAAATAGAGGTAGTTCCTGCTGGAGGAGCTATTATGTATGGAGGAAATGCTACTTCTGGAGTTATCAACATCATTACTAAAGAAAATGAAAACAAAAAATATTGGGGAAATGCTGGACTTCAAGTGGGTTCATTCAATGAAAGAAAGTATAAATTAAACTACGGAACTAATCTAACAGAAAATTTATCAATAGATGCCAGATATATTAATACAGATAAAGATGGGTATAGAGATTATACGAAAAAGGAATCTGAATTTGAAGAAATAGGGGCTAAATACAAATTAAAAGATGGAAATATAGGTTTTAAATATATTCGCAATGAAAGAAAATCAACAGGTTCTGGATATCTTACCAAAGCTCAATATGATCATGATAGGAGGCAAAATGATTCAAGTTATAAAGAAAAAATAGCTCATGATACACAAGATAAATATATTCTTGAATTTAACAAAAAGCTGTCTGGCAACTTATCTCTTTCAGCTGTAGCTGAATATCGTGAGAGGGAATATACTTATTCTCAGCCTAAAACAGCTGCATATTCATCATATCATAGCAGAGTAAAAAATACTGATTCTCTATATACAAATGCGCAGTTAAAATATAGCTATGCTGAAAAAAGCAATTTAATATTTGGAGGAGACTATTCTAAAGCTAAAGTTAAAGAAGATGGATATAGTACTTCTGGTTCTACAATTTATCGTAAAACATATACAGTAACTGACTATGAAGCTATTGGTGGTTATCTTCTTAATAAATATAGTTATAATAATTTTATCTTTACTCAGGGAATTAGAGTGGAAAGAAATAAATTTGATGAAGATGAAGCCTCTTATAAGACTGATGGAACTTTTAAAAATAAAAAAAATATTAATGATTCCAATACAAATACAAACTATGAATTAACAGCAAACTATATGTTTTCTGAAGATACTTCAGGATATGTCAGCTGGAATAGAGTATATAGATCTCCTAATCTGACTGAATATACTAGTTGGAAAACAAATAAAAATACCAATGAAACTGCTTCAAGAGATTCTCAGGAAGTTGATACTTTTGAAATTGGTCTTAAGTCTCTTATAAATAATATTTATTTGTCTGGAGCTGTATTCTATATCAAAGGGAATAAAGAGATAATGTACGATTATTATAGAGATGAAATAGCAATAGATAAATCTGAAAGTGGAAGCTACTACAACCTTGATGGAAAAACTGAAAGAATAGGAATTGAACTTGCCAGTGAACAATATTTCGACAAATTAACATTGAGAGAAAATTTTACATATATGCATAATGAAATTGTAGATGGCCCATATAAAGGAAACGATATTCCTGGTGTAAGCAATGTAATATTCGGATTAGGAGCTACCTATGAAATCACTTCTCAGTTTACTTTTAACATTGAATCAAATTACCATGGAAAAGCTTATCTAATCAATGATTATTATAATAAAGTTCCCAAAAGAAATAGCTATATGGTTACAAATATTTCTGCAAAATATAATTTTGAAAATGGTGTATCTCTTGCTGCTGGAATAGATAATGTTTTCAATGAAATTTACTGTGACTATATTACTTATGCAGGTACAAAAATCAATTATTCTCCTTCACCTGAGAGAACATATTATGTAAGTGCTGAATATAAATTTTAATTCTAAACAGGGAGGAGACAATGAAAAAATTTAATAAACACTTTATACTCTCAATACTATTTCTATTTTTTACATTGAATACATATAGTTATAGAGTAAAAGAAAGCCCTACAGAGAGATTCAAAATCGAAAATTTTAAAGATGAAATTAAAAAGACAAATTTTAAGTTTGACGAATTTGGAAAAGCAAAAGATTACGGAATTCTTGGATACTATAATTTTGTTCCTTTAAAAAGCAATGGTAAAATATCCGCATATGCCTGTTTGACTCATCTTAAAGTATATGACAGACATGAGCCTTTTATTGTTATAGTTTCTTTAGATGGAAAAATAATAGACTATTCTATTCCAGAAGCAAAGAAAAAACATTTTCCTCTTAATTCAGATAATGTGAAAAAAATGGTAATTGGGAAAGATAAAAACAATGTAAAAATGGACGCAGTAGCTGGTTCTACTTTTCACGTTCCTGCCATTAATGCTGAATTAAAAAACATATTAAATATTTTTGAATATCGAAAAGAAATAATTAGAAAAGATGAAGTAAAAGTATAAAATTTTGTATAATAAAATGAGATGAGCCCAGCTGCAAGTTCATCTCATTTTTATTTATATTTCATGCTTGATTCCCAGTATTTTTAAAAATTCATCTTTGTTTTATAATTTAAAAATTGTTGTAAATTTTACTTTTTCTTATCTTTTTCAATTTCTGTATTTCTATTGAGTTTTTCTAAAATATTCAGATTAGTTATTTCGTGAAATTCCTCTTTTTCATCCTTTTTCTCAATTTGAACTTTTCTATTCAATTCTTCCAAAATATTTAAATTAGTTAAATCTTCTTTTCTACTTTTCATAGTTGGTCTCCTTTTATAATGTTAAATTTTAATAATTTTTCCATATTTGCTTCAATAAATTTATCAGTAATAATATATGACACTGTTTTTTGAATCACTGGAAGTTCTTTTCCAGAATAAATAAACTCCACTTTTCTTTCTACATTTTTAAAATGCTCTCCATTTTCAATTACTTTTGCCAGTTCTCCAATATCAAATCCTTTTTTTAAATCTCTATTCATCTCTTTCCTCCTCCTTAAATATTTATAATAAACATAAAATTAATATAAAGTTATTGCTGAAAAATATATTTTATTCCCAATAATTTTATGATGCTTCTCCTACAATTTTCCCTTCCATAAATGATGCTGTTCCCAGAAGTTTTCCATTTTCATAAAACATACTCCAGTTTCCATCCAGCATATCATTTTTAAAATAGCCTATTGCATTAATCACACCATTCTCATAATATCTTATATATCTTCCATTTTTTATATGTTTTTTGTACTCTTCTTTTATCTCTATATCTCCATTTTCAAAATAGTATGTAACTGCTCCCTCTAATTTAGCATTAACAAAATTTCTCACTACCTCTATCTTTCCATTTTGATAATAGAGTATATTTCTTCCGTGAAGTATATTTTTTCTATACATACTGCTTTCCTGTATTTCTCCATTAGGATAATAAGTCAATTTTTGCCCATTAAGTTTCCCGTTTTTAAAAAATGCCCTCATTTTAATACTGCCGTTTTCATAATATTTTACCCATTCCCCATCCATTTGATCATCCTTAAAAGATATATATTCTTCTATATTTCCATTGAGATAAAACTGTGAGAAATCACCATTTAATTTTCCTTCTTTGTATTCTGCCATCTCTTTTAATATTCCATTTTGATAGAATTTTTTACTTACTCCATCTTTGATTCCATTTTGATATGTTTCCTCTTCCTTTAAAATATCACTTGGATATCTGCATACTAATTTTCCAGTAAAAGGTTTATCTTCTCCTATTATAAATACTATTCCATTTACAGAAATTTTATTAAAAAATGGTACTTCTCTTATATTCATTTTTATCCCTCCATTTCATGACATAAATAAAAAAATCCCAAAACTTACGATTATGTAAATTTCGGGATTAAATATTTTGTATCAAAAAATAAATAACAAAATATGATCTCTAAATTCACACTCGTCCTCGCAAGTTGATCTTTATTATCAAAGGCAGGTCTCCTGACTTAGAATCACTTTACTCACATACCTTCCCAAGACATATTCTATGTCTCAGTGGCAATCTGCTTTCATCCTCATTACAGTGGCGGGACCGTTTGAGATTTTCACTCAATTCCCTTTTAATCTAGCAAAACTAGAACCATTTGATATTTTTATTTTATTCTTTTGTTTGTTTTATATTTTTATTAAGAATTTGCCCCTCTTACTATTTCCACTTTAGATATATTTCCAAAATCATTTAATGCTTTAGCAAAAGAAGTTTTTATAAGGTCCATATACTTTCTTACATATTCCTCTCCACTATTGATACAGTCTACTGTCATTTTATATACAGCATTCTCATCTTTGAAAAAATAAAGGTTGACAGTATCCATCACTGTAAATATTTCCATCTCTGCTACGTTACAAGGTATATCATGATTCTTCGCTTCTTCTACAGCTTTATTTATTAATAATGCTGGGATTATAGAATGTGTAGTCTCTGAATTGATTCTCATAATTATCACTCCTTTTAATTTTATACAGCTAAAAAACATTTATTTAAATTAATCTTTATACACTTTATTTTTTCTAGGTATTATTTTAAATATTTACTTTACATTAAATCTGAAATCTTTATAGAAATAGAGTTTTATTTTTTCACCATGATAAATAATTGGATCGAACTCCCATTTTTTAAGAGCCTTCTCTACCTCTTTTCTAAAGCCGTAAGAAGTAAAATTGTCCAGAAATATTATTTCCTCCACTTTTCCATTGAGCCCAATGAGGAATTTTGTTTTTATAACTACCTCATTTCTGTAGTTAGCTCTTTTAGCAATAATAGGGTATTCTGGTTCAACCTCTCTTTTGATTCTGTACCTGATGCCTTCTCCGCTTTTCTGATCTCCTATATAGGTACCAGTTCCATCTTTTACCAGTCCAGCCAAAGGATTATATGGTATTGAATTTCCAGAAGTTGTCTCCTCTTTTGCAGTTTCCTTACTTTCTTCTTTTATTGGTTCCTCTTTCTTTTTAACTTCTTTTTTAACAACTTTTTTTACTACTTTTTTCTCTGTCTTCTTTTCAACTTTCTTTTCTTCCTTTGGTTTTCCCTCTTTCTTAGGCTCTGGCTGTGCAAGAGACTGCAAAGGTGCTGGAGCAGGGGTATTATTCTCTACTTTCAGCTCGCTGAGATATACGAGAACATTCTTGCTATCCAGCTTTATATCTTTTACAGGCTTGGTATATACAGCAAAAATCAACAGCAGATGACATAAAAAAGAGATTACATAGAATTTCAATTTCATCACCTACTTTTACTTTATACTGTTTATTTCTAATTTTTCCAGTCCTATATTCTTCAGCCTTCCCATAGTTTCAATTACAGTTTCATATCTTAAATCTTTATCAGCACTGACAATAAGGGTTTGTTCCTTTCTTCCTTTCATCAGTTCACTTACAGTTTCTTCCAGTTTTGTATTTTCTATCTCTACAGAATCCTCACCATTTTTAAAGAAATACTTTCCATCTTTATCTATTATCAGTTCAGCTCCCTCTTCTGTTGTATTTATTTCCTCTACAGAAGATTTTGGGAGATTCATATCAAATTTATTGTACTGGCTGAATGTAGTTACCAGCATAAAAAATATCAACAGCTGAAATACCACATCTATCAATGGTGTCAGATCAGGATTGATTATCCCCTTCCTTCTTCTTAGTTCTCTCATATCTCTTCCTTCTTTCTAGCCTTTTTGATATTGATAAGGGCAGTAGACGTTTTCTCTATCTCAAGCATTATCTTGTCAGCTTTTCTGCTGAATGTCTGATAAGCTATTATTGCTGGTATTGCTATAAATAATCCTGCTGCTGTTGTAAGAAGTGCTTCTGATATCCCATTGGCTACTACATTTGGATCTCCTGCCCCTTGTAATGCTATGGCTTTAAATGATTTTATCATTCCAAGTACAGTTCCAAGAAGTCCAGCCATTGGAGAGATATATGCCACTATTCCCAATATAGACAATCTTCTTTCAAGGTTTTCTATCTGTTCCAAAGCTTTTTCTTTCATAAGCTTCTCTTTGCTTTCATATAGATCATTTTCATTTCTATATGCTAAAAGTATGCTCTTTACTGTTCTTGACACTGAATTATTTGTTTTATCACACAATGCTATTGCTTCGTTTTCTTTTTCTGCTCTCACTAAGTTTACTATTTCCTCTTTAAATTCTGTTGTTATTCCCTGTTCATTTTTCATGAAATAAGCAGTTCTCTCCAGTATTGTTCCCAATCCTACTATAGACAATGCAGCTAAAAGCCACATCATTATTCCACCTTCTACAAAATAAGTGTACATTTTTCCTCCTGATCTGTATTTTAAATTAATTGACTACATTAAAAAATCTCTGATAAAAAACAAGTGCCCAAGCCCCCATTTTGTTTTTATCAGAGAATCTTAAATATCATATTATTTAAATAAATATTTAACTTCTTATCCTCCCTTTTTCCCACCGAAAAAGTAAAAAACTAGTTTTTAGGTAAGTCTCCTGACTCAGTTTCATCCTACTCCCTACCTTCCCAGATCAGTGATCCAGTGGTTATAGGTTTCATCCACTTTACAGTAGCGGGGGCTGTGTGGGTTTTTCACCCATCTTCCTCTTTTAAGCCTTACGGCACCTAACACTATACTTATATGATATGATTTATCTTGTACTTTGTCAATCATTTTCATAAAAACTGATATATAAATTATTAAACAGCTATACTTCTTGAAAATTATACTTTTCAAAATTTTATTTTTTATAATTTATATTTTAAAAGCTATTCCCTACCATAAGTTTATTTTTTCATCAGCTCTCTGAAAACTTTTTTATTTCAAAATTATTTTTTATTTAACTATCCCTTTTAATCTAAAGTATGGAACTCCATCTTCTATTTCAATTGAAGATTCCACTCTGTACACCTCTCTTATGAGCTGTGGTGTAAGAACTTCCAATGATTTTCCCTCTTTATATTTTTTACCATCTTTAAGCACAATTATTCTGTTGCTGTATTGAGCAGCCTGATTCAAATCGTGAAGCACCATTATTATAGTTATTCCCAGATTCTGATTCAATTCTCTCACCAGCTCCATTATCTCAAACTGATGACATATATCCAGATATGTAGTAGGTTCATCCAGAAGAAGTATTCCTGTCTTTTGAGCAAGTACCATTGCTATCCATACTTTCTGCCTCTCTCCACCTGACAGACTCATTACTTTTCTCTCTCTGAATTTATCCAGTTTGCACATTGTAATAGCCCAATCTACAATATCTTTATCTTCCTGATTATATACTTCATACCATTTTTTATGAGGAACTCTTCCATACATGATAAAATCATATACAGTTATATCATCAGGAATCTCATTGTTTTGTGATACAAATGCAAGCTTCTTTGCAAATTCTTTGTTTTTTATATTACTGATCTCTTCTCCATCTAAATATATGTTTCCATTTTTACATGGGAGTACTCTTGATATAGCTTTCAAAAGAGTTGATTTTCCACAGCCGTTAGTCCCTATTATAGAAACTACCTCTCCCTTAGTTATCTCAATATTCAAATCGTGAATGATGACCTTTTCTCCATAAGCCAGTTCTATATTATGTCCTTTTATAGTTTCCATTCTAGTCACCTACCTTTCTCAGCAGGTACAGGAAGAACGGCACACCAATTACAGCCATTACTATACCAGCAGGTATCTCAATAGGTGAAAACATAGTTCTTGATATTGTGTCAGCTATTACCAGCACTACAGCACCAAGAAGTCCAGCAAATGGTATCAGATATGTGTGATCTGAACCTATAATCAATCTGGCTATGTGAGGAACTATCAGTCCTACAAAGCCTATCAGTCCTACATTTGCTACTGATATTCCTGTTAGAAAACAGGCAAGAGCACAAAGTTTTAATCTTTTTCTAGGAATATCTACTCCCAGATTCACAGCAAAATTATCTCCTAATTGAAGAATATTTGCATCTCTTATCATAGTAAAACAGGCTAAAATTCCCACAGCAGTATATGGAAGCAGTCCTGTTACATGTCTCCAGTTTTTCCCATTGAGACTTCCATTTAGCCATGACAATACTCCCTGTATCTCATCACTGAATAATATAAACATCAATCCTGTAATACTTCCAAGTATAGCATTTATAGCTACCCCCGACAGAATTACCCTGATAGGCTTCAGCCCTTTTTTCCATGCCAGCATAAATACAATGGCACAGGCTATTGCTCCCCCTACAAATGCAGAGAAATTCATAAAAAATATAGCTTTAGGATAAAGTATCATAATAATCAGAGCAGTGACGCTAGCTCCTGAAGACACCCCTGTAAGACCCGGATCAGCCAGAGGATTTTTCATTACAGCTTGTAACAGCACTCCAGCCAATGACAGATTACACCCTACCATTACAGCAATCAATATACGTGGTATTCTTATATCCCATAAAATAGCTTTTAATATCTCATCGTCATAACTTTTTATAAAAAGAGATTTCAGTATCTCTCCAGAAGTATAATTTACACTCCCAAATCTCACTGAAAATATTATTGAAAAACCTAGAATAACCAGAGCAGTAAAGATAAGAATTATCTTCCTCCCTCTCTTATCTTTATTCATAAACATATCTGTATAATTCCTCCAATGCGTCTATCGAATTTACCCCGGCACTCATTCTGAACAATGTAGGATCGATATCCAGTATTTTATTATTTTTATATGCCTTTGTGAGCTTCCATACAGGGTTGCTTGAAAATATCTCTTCAAATCCCTCTCCATTTTTAGTCTGACTTGTAGGAAGTCTCAATATTACATCAGGATTAGCTTTAATGAGCTGTTCCATGCTGAATGGTACTGATCTTTTCAAAAGTACACTGTTATCAATAGAAGTTACTACATTTTCACATCCTATCTTGTCCATAAGCCCTTGCAGAAAATGGTTTTTTCCAGTCATAAAAAAACTCTCTCCATTTCCATAAAGGATGGCTACTCTCTTCTTTTCTTTTCCCTTTAATTTTTCAGCCAGTATTTTTTCTCTCCTTTTCACATCATCAAGTATAGCCTTAGCTTCCTTGTCCTTATGAAAAGCTTTTCCCAATATCTCAATAGCCTTCATAGATTCATCATATGTATCTACTTTCATATAAAAACTAGGTATATTGAGATTGTCATATTTAGGCTTTAATGCTGGTTTAGAATAAATAGTAGAGATTACAAGATCTGTTCTCAGAGCTTTTACTCTTTCCAGATCAGGTATTCCAGATCTCCCTATTCTTGGCACCTCATCATATTTTTCAGGTATCTTTGTTGTAGAACTTGCCACTCCTACCAGATCAATATCCAGAGCTGCCAGAAATCTTGATATTATAGCCGAATCTGTAACTACAGCCTTTGGAAAATAATCCAGCTGCAAGTCCTCTTCTCCCTGATGTATAGAAAATTTCTCTTTTCCAAAAGATATATTTCCTATTACAAGTAGGAATACAGCAGTTAGAATAATATATACTTTTTTCATTATTTTCTCCTGTTATATAATTTTATCCAATAAAAAAACCCAGCACAAAGAAATACCAGGCTACATCAAAAGCTCTTTAAATTTCTATGTAGCATAACTTTCCTCGGAAGCTTGTACAATAATCTTTCTAAGCAGGTCTTCTGACTTATAGCTCGAACACAGCTCCCTCCTTCTCGGATATATCCAATGGTATTTGGAAGCTATTTGCTAAATTACAGCGGCCGGACCGTTTGAGATTTTCACTCAATTCCCTTTTAATTAAAAAAACTTAGAATAAACATCATATACAATATATTTTAATACTTTAATTTTATTACTTAACAGCTTCTTTGTCAATGAAGAATTATATAAATATCCTTTCACCCAAAAATTCTAAAGTGTATTTTTAATTTTGGGTATTGACATTTGAAAGAAAACATAGTATATTCATACTGAACAGAATAATTGAATTTGAGGTTCTATATTTTAGAATAATTGGGAAGTGAGGTTTAATCCCTCCGCGGTCCCGCCACTGTGATGCTGACGAAAGATATAACCACTGGATTATTTTTAATCTGGGAAGGGTATCTAGTAGGATGAAGCTAAGCCAGGAGACCTGCCTCAGATGTATTGCTGTGTAATATCATTGCGTGGACGAGAGATATTGACCTTTGTTATTTTTATTTAATCAAGGCATGTATCTCCTATCAACAGGAGATTTTTTTTATTAAAAAAATCCCTGCAAATTTATTAGGAGGATGATCATGGGAAAAATGAGAAATTTATTGGCTGGAGCTATGCTTCTAGCTGGAGGAACTGTTGCATTTGCACATTCAGAAGGAGGATACGTGGATAACAATTTTTTCAAAGGAATGCAGAAGGGTGACAAAGCAGCTGTACTTATGGTTCACTTTGGAACTACTTATGATGACACAAGAGCTTTAACTATTGATGCCATCAACAAAAAAGCTAAAGATGAATTCAAAAATGCTGATGTAAAAGAAGCTTACACTTCAAGAATAATTATGAGAAGACTAAAAGCTAAAGGAATTGAAAAACAAAATCCTACTGAAGTTATCAACGATCTGAAAGCTAAAGGGTATACTCATCTTTTAGTACAAGGTACTAACATTATGAATGGTGTAGAATCTAACAACCTAGCTGAAGAATTAAAAAAATATGAAAAAGATTTTAAAGATATAAGAATGGGAAATCCACTATTAACTGACCATGAAGATTATGAAAAAGTAGCAAAAGCTATTGCTAAAAAAATTGGACCTCTAAAAGCTAACCAAGGTGTAGTTTTAGTAGGACATGGAACTCATCACTTTGGTGGTTCTGCATATGCTATGATGGACTATGTATTTACTGCTGAAGGAATGGACACTTATGCTGTAGGTACAGTAGAAGGATACCCTGCATTCGATAATGTAGTTGCTAAATTAAAATCTAAAGGTGTTAAAGAGGTTATCTTAATGCCATTTATGTTTGTTGCTGGAGATCATGCTAATAATGATATAGCTGAAGACTGGAACAATGACCTTAAAGAAGCTGGATTCACAGTTTCTAAAATCATATTAGAAGGTTTAGGACAAAATCCTGATATTCAAAATATCTATATTGATCATGCTAAATTTGCTGCTCAACATAAACCTGAAGATATGCAGGCTAAAAAAGTTCAATATGCAAATGATAAAGACTAGGTAAAGACAACTTTACATATATTTAAACTTTAATTACAATTTAAACTTTCTGTGTGTTTAAAAATAGAGAAGAGATATTTGGCTTAGACTCCTGAATATCTCTTTTTAATTTGCCAATAAAAAAACTGACCTCACATTCCCGACCAGTTTGCTTATACTAATATGTTATTTTTAAAGATTTTCCGCTTACAAATATCCCAGAAGATACCTTAAAAGAAAATCCATTTTTTCCTATTTTATAGAAACTTCCCTTTTCAACATTGATATCATTTTTTATTATCTCACCAACTATTCTCAAAAGAAATTCAAATATTTCTTCACATTCTCTGAGAGAATTCAATATTTCCACCTCTTTCTTCTTAAAATGATTAAGTCCTAAAGTGTAAGCTGATATACCATTTTTATCACTGGCTATTCCTATATACACCCATAAAAGCACAGGAAGTTTTCCCAGTTTTAATTCTTTGGCTAAACATCTATAAGTTTCTTTTTCAATAATCATAGGACTCATATATACAGCAATAGCCTCATCTTCTACTAATATACTGCTTGCTATTTTAGTAAATATTTTATGTCTTTCTATATTATCCTTTCCATTGAGTATGGAAATTATCACATGAGATCTATGTTTTGATACTTTTGCCTCTGCGTCCTCCCACATCCAGTTATCCTTGTAATGACTTTCCACTTCATGATCAGGAATCGGCCCTGGTACAAAACTGCAAGCTATAAGCATATCATCTACATTAAAAGCTATAGTATCCTCTTCTGCTGAATCTTTTATTTCTATCCCCCATTCATTCTTCAAATTCAATTTTAATTTATTGAAGTTGTAATCAAAACCTTCCAAGAGGACAAATCCCACTATAATATCTGGAAGCATTTTTTTCTTTTTTCCCCAAAACAACATTTTTATTCCTCCAACTTGCTCTACTCTAAAAAATTATATAGTCTCTTTCTAAACTATACAATTAATTATATGTCAATCTTTTCTTAAAAGCAATCAAAATATTCTGTTTTTATCGGCTAAATACTATTTATTTCATCTATTATTTTTATATTTAAATATTAAAAATTTTTTTAATATTTTATTAAAAAACAGAGAAATATTTCTCTGTCTTTCAATTAATTATTCATAGGTTGTTAGTATTTCTTATTTCACTTTAAAACTTATACCCCATTCCTGCTCCTGCTATCCATTCACCTTTTGTCTTGTTCTTTCCAGAACCATTGTGCGAATCTCTCTCTACAGAATAAGTTCCTTTTATATCAAATAGCACTCCATTTTCTAATTCAAGTGCATATTTAGCATTCAATCCAATACTATGTTCATTTTTGTGAGCTACTAAGATATCAAAGTCACTTCCACCTTTGAATCTTCCTGTGATATATTCTTCCTCTGCTCCATCTAATATTTTAGTATAGCTTACTCCTGCTGTTAAAGTACTTGTTCCTTTTTCATGAGGTATTACTTTTTTAAGGTCTACTCCTATTTTCCCTACTGTGTAGTCAAATGATTTAGAATCAGTTTCTATTGCTAAAGCTTTGCTTCCTTCATTAGCTCCATCTTGGTCTATGTATGTATATGACAATGTTCCATAAGGTTCTAGGAATAAGTTCTCTCCAACTTGATGTGAATATCTTCCATTCAAATAAATATCATATGTCATATCATTGTAATTATCTGAATATTGCATCACTGGTTCTGCTGTACTTGAAGCTACTTTGTTTACTGCTATTCTATCTGCATCATAATCTCCATACTGGAATCCTGCTCCTGCTGTTACTTTTAGATTTCCAATATACTTTTTAGCATATGCTCCAAGATACAATGCGCTTCCATCTACTTTCGATCCATTAGACAAGTCAGATTTTAGTTTGTTTCCTCCAATTACTACTCCTGAAGTTAGTGTATCTGATATTCCATATTCTCCTAACATATATGCACCAGTTATCTTAGTATCTGCATCCATGTCTGAACTTCCTATGTCATAAGTATAGTATCCTTTTCCATAATATGTATCTTTAGTTCCACCATCTACATGAGTAAGCCCACCATATATCATCCATTTTCCTGCATCAGCTTTAAATATATTATCAGTAACTATATCTCTAAACATTCCTGCTGACTTTCTTGAAAGCTCATTAGAATATGAGTATGGATTTCCTGCATAGATGTCATTTAGGTATCCTAAGAAAGTTGATAGTTTTTCATCATCATCTACATTGAAGTTTCCTATTAAATCTTCAACAGAAAGAATTCCATGATATATTTTATTTAATTGAGGATATTTTAAATAGTCTGGTAAATCCAAAATAGATGATATCATTATCTCATTATCAGATATTCTATCCACAGTATGAAGTTTTGATGTTGTACCAATAGTATCATTATTTAATCCCTCTCCTAAAGTAGTAGTATTAAAACTGATTATATTTTCTTTTCCTGCTCCATTTAGAGCAAGAAGAAGCTTACCACAATCTATTGACTTTATTGTCCCTGTATTTTCATATAGTGCATGACCTTTTATTTTTCCATTGCTAGAATCTTTAACAGTTGAGTCTATTCTTAAAACTAGTATTCCATCTTTCTGTATATTTATCTTTCCCACATTTGTTATTTTTGCATTTTCATAGAAAGCAACATTATTTACAATATTAAGATTTGCAAAGCCGCTTATTTCATTAAAAATATTCATAGTATTATTATATAGAACAACTCTTTTTTCATCTCTGTTTCCTATTAGATTTAGAGTATTATTACCTGCTGTTGCTAATATATCTCCATTGATTATACTTTCTTTAATAGTAATTATATTATTTGCTCCTGCTAATTCTATCTTTCCATTAATTATACTTTTTTCTTCAATGGAAAGAATACTGTCTGTTCCTGTCATAGAAATAGCTGATGATTTTGTAGCATTTACTGTAGTATTTTTAAGAATGAGATTATTATTTCCTGTCATAGAAACAACTGGAGAAGTTCCATCTAATCCTCCATTTACTATTGTATTGTCCAAAGTAAGTATTGAATTATTATCCATTACAACTGCTGTCTTATAAGCATTAACTATGCTGTTATTTAATTCGTTATACCATCCAGAAACTTTAAGAGTATCTGTTATTCCATTTAGAATATATTTTTTAGTTGAGTCAATAATTTCTTCTTTATCTTTTCCACCAGAAGCTTCATCAGAATCATAATATTTTAACTTTCCATTTTCCAATGTTAAACTTTCAGTTCCTATTACATTATCATCAGAATCTTTTGTTTTCGCTTTAGCATTGATTATTGTATATTTATCAGTTATTGGCTTATTAAAATTAAATTTTCCTTCATCTTTTTCATAGCCAATTACAACATCTGTATTACCATAAATTTCTCCAAATTTTCCTGAATACTTTTCTTCTAAAATATATTTATCTCCATCAACTTTAAAAGCAAGTCCATAACTTTTTATAAAATCAACTGTACCTCTATCATTTTGTACTACAAAATCACTACTACTCACAAGAAGTCCATAGTTATACGCATTATTTATTGTTCCCCCACTATTATGTATAGCATTTATTTCCCCATAGATAACTCCTACATTTTGGAGACTTCCTATATTACTGCTTGAACCTGAACTAGTACTATAATTCCAAATTCCAGAAATACCACTAGATATAACCCCAGCATTTTGGAGATTTTCTATAATACCCAAACCTAAACTTTCATTAGAAATTCCAGAAATATCACCAGATATACTTCCTATATTTAATAGGCTTCCTATATTACTGCTTGAACCTGAACTAGTACTATAATTCCAAATTCCAGAAATACCACTAGATATAACCCCAGCATTTTGAAGATTTTCTATAATACTTGAACCTAAACTTTCATTAGAAATTCCAGAAATACCACTAGATATAACCCCAGCATTTTGGAGATTTTCTATAATACCCGAACCTAAACTTTCATTAGAAATTCCAGAAATATCACCAGATATACTTCCTATATTTAATAGGCTTCCTATATTACTGCTTGAACCTGAGTCAGTACTATAATTCCAAATTCCAGATTTACCACTAGATATAATTCCTGTATTTATTAAACTCTCTATACTACCTGATCCTGAGTAGAAACTAGAATTACAAATTCCAGATTCAGAAGTACCAGATATAATTCCTATATTTATTAGACTTCCTATAATACTTTTTGAATCTGAGTCAGTACTAGAATTATAAATCCCAAAATTATTGCCAGATATAGTTCCGCTATTTATCAAATTTTCTATAACACCTGAACCTGAATCTTTACTCAAATTATAAATTCCATACCTACTGGATATAGCTCCATTATTTTTTATACTACCTATACTTCCATTCTCATTATAGATTCCAAGACTACCAAAACTTTCTGCTCCAAAAATTAAACCATTATTTATAAATTCTACTTCTTTTAAATTTCCACTTAATCTCAATCCATAGCCAATAATATTTCCATATACATTTTTCCCATTTTGATTTCCAGATAAAACCATATTATTTATATAAGTATTATCTTTCCAACTGTTTTCAGTATATGGATTTCCATCTTCCCATTTTGTTCCATCATCCTTACTAAATTCTATTGTTCCGCTACCACCTTTTATCCACAAATAATCATCTGCCTTTATTACAGCACTACAAGAGAGAAGCATTCCCACTACTGCTTGTATGATAAAAGCGTAGTAAATTATTTATCATACATCCTCCTTCTTTAATTCATTTTGGTATATAATTAATTATTGAAACTGTGGACTTTTTACTTTTGCCTAAAGATTCTTTTGAATACTTTTACTAGGAGATTATTGCCACTGTTTTTTCTCAAACACTTATAGTTGGTTAAAATTCTTTTGATTTTTTATGTTTGCAAGGATGTGTTGATTAAAACTTTGTGGATGCGCAGTTTCTTATCTCTTTTAAAGGATGTGATGTTTATGTTATTGTTAGGTATTGATATCGCTAAATTAAATCATGTGGCTTCTCTTGTTGATTCTGATTCTGGGGAACTTATTTTTTCTAATTTTAAATTCCAGAATAATATGCCTGGATTCCTCTCCCTTTATGAAAAAATTGTAGATTTTCCAATTAAAGACATTATTATTGGTTTAGAATCAACTGCCCATTATGGAGAAAATTTTATTAATTTTTTCTTTCAAAAAGGATTTAAAATTGCTGTAATCAACCCTTTACAAACTTCACATTTACGTAAAGCTAATATTAGAGATACTAAAAATGATCATTTAGACTCTATTACTGTTGCTAAAGCTTTACTTTTTGATAATTTCAAATTTGTTTCTCAAAACAATGTTTCTAATTTTGCGCTAAAAAAACTTACTCGTTTTAGAAAAAGTCTAGTTAAACAAAGATCTAGAAGTAAAATTCAGCTTGTTTCTTTACTAGATATTATTTTTCCTGAACTACAATATGTTTTTAAAGCTGGTATCCATACTAAGGCTCTTTATGCCCTTCTTAAGAAATATCCTTCTACAGAAAAAATAGCTGCTTTAAGAGAAAAATCATTATTTTCTATTTTAAGCAAAGCTTCTAAAGGCCATTATGACATGGCAAATGCTTTACTTTTAAAAAGTCATGCTAAATCTTCTGTAGGTGTCAAGGATACATCTATATCTATACATATCCCTCAATTAATTGAATTAATTGAGCTGTTAGATAAGCAAATTAAATCAATAGAAGAAGAAATTGAAGCTTCTCTTGATAATGGATCACCAATTCTTTCTATTCCAGGAATTAGTAATGTTGCAGCTGCCAGCATAATTGGAGAAATTAATGATATTTCTAATTTTGATTCCCCATCTAAATTACTTGCATATGCAGGACTTGATCCTAAGATAAGGCAGTCAGGAAATTTCAATGCTTCTTCATGTAGGATGTCTAAAAAAGGGTCTCCATATTTGCGCTATGCTTTAATTTACACTGCTTGGAATTTAGTAAGAAACAGCAAAATATTTAAAGACTATTATTTAATTAAAAGAGCACAGGGAAAATCTCATTACAATGCTTTAGGGCATGTTGCGCACAAATTGGTGAGAGTGATTTATGCTTTATTTAAGAAAAATTTAATCTATCAAGAATTTCAACTCTAACATTCTTAGATTAAAAATATTTTAAAGAGTTTTCAAACTCTAATTTTGTAATGCAGAAATATTAAGATGAAATTTATTTATTTTTATCTTGACTTTTCATAGTTGGTCTCCTATTGTTATATTTCTTCCTCTTTTTTTGTTGCTGCTTTTTACTGCTCTCATTATTTTTTCTATCATTATTCCTCCCCAAGAAAAATATATTTAATTAAATTATAAAGATTTTTTCCTTATATACCAAATGTGTAAAAAAGTTCTCTTTTATACACTTTTGCGAACACTTAACTCTTTATAATAATTATTCCATTCTTTGAACCTTGTTTTTTAAACTATTCTATTATAAGCAATATTACTCTTAAAATGAAAAATTGTCAAGTTTTTAGTTTTTTATAACGCTCTTAAAATTTAATAAACTATATGCTATTCGCAAAAGTGTATAAATGCGAACACTTGAGGTATCCCTTAAATACAAAAATCCTCAGCAAGTTTCTACTGAGGATTTTCTTAATTTTATTCTTTTTTTAAGTTTTTTATTATTTTTAAATTATATAATTTTTTCAGCTGTTTCTCTATTCAAGATTTATATTTCCTATATCTTCTGCTTCTTCATTTTCTTCTTTTTTAGTTACCAATAACTGATCAACTTTAAAGTTATCTACATCTACTACTTCAAATGTATAATTTTCAAAGTCTACCATAGCAGCTTTTTTAGGAATACTTTTCAGCATATACATCATAAATCCAGCTATTGTTTCATATGTATCTTCTTCTGGGAATTTCTCTATATCCAATACTTTTTTTACATCTTCAATAGGTGTGACCCCGTCCATAAGCCATGATCCTTCACCTCTTGATATTATCTGCTGTTCATCCTGATCCTGATAAACTATATCTCCCATAAGGGTATTTACAACGTCGTTTAATGTTACAAGTCCTACTACATGTCCATACTCATTTAATATTATAGCAAAGTCATCCCTTGCCTCATTAAATCTATCCAAAGCTTCTGATAACGTCAATGTATTTGGAATTATTAGAAGACTTGGATTACATATCTCCTGTATATCATGAAGTCCACTCATTTCACCTTTCAATATTCTAGGAAGAATATCTTTAGAGTCTACATACCCTAGAACTGTATCTATCTCATTTTGGCATACTAAAAACTTAGAATGAGGATAGTTGGCTATCTTTTCTTTTATGCTCTCTTCTCCCTCTTCTAAAGTAAGGTATACTATTTCATCTCTTGTAGTCATTATAGAAGAAACCCATCTTGTATCCAGTTCAAATATATTTTCTATCAGATGATGCTCTTTTCTTTGAACTACTCCAGCCTCTGCTCCAGCATCTACCACAGCAAATATATCATCATAGGTTATTATATCATTTCTTGTCAATGGCACTTTGAATAATTTAAAAACAAATGTTGCTGTCCCATTGAATATGAATATCAATGGTCTCAATATACATATCAGAATCATCATTGGTTTTATTATATGTACTGCTATAGTTTCTGGTGCCACCATTGCCAGTCTTTTAGGTATCAAATCTGCAAATTCAATAAACATCCCTGTTATAATAAGGAATGATATTACACTTCCTATTGCTGGAGCTTTATCAGCAAGCCCCGGTATCCATTTTCCTATAAAAGAGGTCACCCATGGCCCAGCTATATTGTCTCCAATTATACCACCTAATATTGCAATCGCATTTATACCTATTTGAATAGCTGTAAAAAAGTTCCCTGAAGTTTCCTGTACCTTCAGTACTTTTTCTGCATTTTCGTCTCCTTCTTCTATCATTATCTGTAGTTTCATCTTTCTTGCTGAAGCAAGGGATATCTCACTCATAGATAAAAAAATACTCATCAATATTAAAATAACGAGTAAAATAATTTTTAAAAAAACACTCATAATATCTCTCCTAATTTTATTATTTGAATACTATTGTTTCTATAATACTTAATCTTCTTTGTATCTTTTTAAATTTTTTTGTGCTAGAATATTTATAAAGTATGTATAATTACATTATTTATCTCCTTAAAATTATACCATATTTTTATTAATATTGCATATTGAAATATTTGGAGGCCTTTTTATGACACCTATTGAGATTTTTGGAATGATTATTCTTGGACTTGGGGCTGGTTTTAGTAAACTTGGTATCCCAACTGCTTTAGTCTTTTCTCCTCTGCTTGCTTCACTCTATGGAGGTAAAACTTCTGCTGGTATTATAATCATACCTGTGGTTATCTCTGATCTGACTATGCTCTACTTATACAGAAAAGAACTTGATTTAAAAATACTAAAAAAAATACTTCCTATGACAATATTTGGAATAATTGTTGCTGTGGTTTTTGGTAACAATATATCTGATGAAGTTTTCAAGAAAAGTATGGGAGCTATTATTTTAGCAATAGGTATTCTTACTCTTTTAAAAAGCCTCAATGTTAATTTTTCAAAATTAAGTTATGTCTTTGGGTTTCTTGGTGGATTTTCATCTTTTATAGGAAATGTTTCAGGACCTTTAATGAGCATATATCTTTTAAATATCAACTTAGATAAAGATAAATTTTATGGTACAAGAACTTGGTTCTACTTCATAGTTAATTTTTCGAAACTTGTCCTCTATTTCTTTTTCTTAAAAAATATTAATTTATTTACTCTTTCAAGAGGAGTATGTTCTATACCCACTGTCTTTGTTGGTGTATTCGTTGGAAGATACATAGTTGGAAAAATGAATCAGAATGTTTTTGAAAAATTTATTGTTATTGTAAGTATAATCAGTGGATTAAATCTTCTTCTTCGTTAGATTTTATGAGAGTGGCATTGTCACTCTTTTTTTATTCCACAAAAAACAGGCGGCACGAATACCACCTGTTCACATTTGTTTATTCGTCTACATCACTATCATCATATGAATTTGTTTTTTCTTCATCTTCCTTCATACTCAAATATTCATTAGATTTCTTTTTTTTGCTGTACCCTTCAAAATTTCCTCCATCTTCTATTACAAGTTTGTCACTGACAATATCTCCAATAACATTACTTGTAGATGAAAGTTCAACAGTATCACCTTCTAATTCCCCTTTAAAAAATCCACTTATAACAATTTTAGAAGCTGCTATTTTACCTTCTACCTTACCTTTAGGTCCAATGGTAACTGATGCTCTTGAAAGTATATTTCCATTGATTTCCCCATCGATAACCAGATTACACTCACTTACTACATCCCCTGTGAATGAAGTCCCCTGAGATACTTTAGTTAGTTCTTTTGTTGAATAATCTGTGTCTGCAACTTTGTCATTTCTAGTAAAGATTGCCATTTTACCCCCTTTTCGTTTTTAAATATATAGTCGTAATTCTCTAGACTCCATTTTGCAAAATTCTTTGGATCCATTCTTTTTCCAAGATAATGTATCTCATAGTGGAGATGAGGACCGCTTGATCTTCCTGTGTTACCAGATTTACCAATTACTGTTCCCTTAGTTATAAAATCTCCTACTTTTACATCTATTTCGTTCAAATGAGCGAAATATGTTTTAAATCCAAAATTATGTGATAATATGATAAGGTTTCCAAATCCTCCAGCATTAAATCCTGCATATTCCACTATTCCATCTCCAGGTGCAAGAATATCTGTTCCTATCTTAGCTACAAAGTCCAGTCCATAATGGAATTTTCTCTGCTCCAGTACAGGATGGAATCTTCCTCCAAATCCACTTGAATAGCCTTTAAATGGCGATATTGGATTCCCATTTGGTATCATTTGAAGAAGATATTTTTTATCTATTATATTAAGCTTTGTCAAATCAAGTCTCTCTATATCGTTAAGATTTACTGAATTAACCGCAGTATCCTCTCCCATAAGCCTTTCTATTTCACTTATTTTTTCACTTATATTTTCAAGCTCAAGATTTTTTTCTTCTAAATTTTGTCTATTTTCCTCTATTTGAGTATAAAGTTTTTCATTTTCAAGTTTAAAGTAGCTGTACTCATCTACTTTCTCTTTCAAGACGAAGATCATTATTATCAGTAAAACAAGTCCTGTAAAGAAAAGGCTTCCAACTACAAAAAGATATTTTTTTATTATTTTATCAAAAGAATAGCATTTTACCCCTCTGAAGTCAGTTATAGTTATATAAAATCTATTTTTCAAATGTCTTTCTTCCCCTTTTCATACTAAGTTTGTTATTTTTAACATACACTAATGATTCTATAATTTTTAACAGTATATGTCAATCGTTTTCCTTACTAATCTTTACAATTATACTTCAGAATAGCACAAAAAAAAGGGGTTTCAACTTATGAAACGCCCTTCACATATTTTTCAAATTTTTTATAGTTTTTTATAATGTTCCTCTTAATTTATCTATTGCTTCTAATTGTATTTGCCTTATTCTTTCTTTAGTGAGATTCATACGCTCACCTATTTCTCCTAAAGTAAGTACTTTTTCATCCAGCAGTCCATATCTATATATCAATACTTCTCTCTCTTTTGATGGAAGCTTGTTTACTTTCTTCATTAGATCAATAGTTGAGTTTTTAGCAATAACCTTATCTTCAAAAGTATCATCAAATATTATGCTGCTGCAATATTCTGCTATTTCTCCATACATTTCATTCCCAATACAGCTTCCTTTTTCCAGTACTTCAATATATCTTTCTGCTTCTTTTTTTCTCATATCTAAACTACTGCATATCTCCTCAATAGAAGGAAGATGTGAATTTTTATTTTTATAGTCCTGAACATATTTCTTCATTCTTGATATTCCATCATATACATATGAAGGAAATCTAATAAGTCCTCTGCTTGATGTTATATACCTAAGTATACTCTGTTTTATCCAAAATGTTGAATAAGTAGAAAATCTTATGTTTTTTTCTGGTTCATATTTTTCAACTGCTCTGATAAGCCCCATATTCCCTTCCTGAATCAAATCAAGTAAAGGTATTCCCATATTTGTATATTTTCTTGCTATACTTATAACCAGTCTGAGATTAGATGTAACCAGTTTTTCCTGTGCATCCTTATCTCCTGCTTTTGCTTTTATTGAGATATCTTTCTCCTCTTCAGGTGTTAAAAGAGGATATCTACTTATATCTTTTATATATTCAGAAATATCCAACATTTTTTCTCACCCTTCCTTAAGTTATACTTCACATTAGTTTTATACTATATAGTTGACGAAATTCCTTTATTTTTTTTATATTTTTTATTTAATAGAAAAATACAGGCAAATATGTTACACTTTAATTAGAGAGGTGATTTTTAATGAGAGTACTGGGAATCGATCCAGGGACAGCAATAGTAGGTTTTGGTGTAATTGATTATGAAGAGAGTAAATTTAAAATAGTGGATTACGGATGTTTTTATACAGATAAGGATACCCCTATGGAAGATAGACTCTGTCAGATTTATGAAAAACTTGATGATCTCATAAAAAAATATAACCCAGAGCATATGGCAATAGAAGAACTTTTCTTCTTTAAGAATAATAAGACTGTAATTTCTGTAGGACAGGCAAGAGGTGTTCTTCTTTTATGCGGAAAGCAGAATGGTCTAAAAATACAGGGGTATACTCCCTTACAGGTAAAAACTGGGATAACAGGATATGGAAAAGCTGAAAAAAAACAGGTACAGCTAATGGTACAAAAATTTTTGGGAATGAAAGAAATCCCAAAACCAGATGACGCAGCAGATGCATTGGCTATAGCTATCACTCATATAAATTCATTAAATAGTGGTTACTTTGGACAGGCTCTTGCTTCTACTATCAGTACAAAAGCACTGCCTAAAGAAAAACTCACTGCTAAAGAGTACAGAGACCTTATTTTAAATAGATAACAAATAAACTTAGGAGGATGCTATGATTTTAAAAGCTTTAGAAAACGTACGTTCGCACAGAAGTTTTACTGACAAGTCATTAACAAAAACTGAATTATCTAAAATAGTTGAAGGAGCCAGACTTGGTGCTTCAGCTAAAAATTCACAATCTATCAGATTTTTTTGTGTTTCTGATAAGAAATTATGTGATGAAATATTTGAGCAGATCAAATGGGCTGCTGCTGTAAGCTGGAATCCTGTACTTGAAGAATCTCCAAGAGCCTATGTTATTCTTTGTGCCTGCGAGCCTCTTACTCAGACATCTGATCCTTTGCTTCACTTTGACATGGGTATAGCTTCACAAAATATGCTCCTTTGTGCTGGTGAAATGGGATATGGAGGATGTATAGTCGGTTCTTTCAATAAGAAAGAAGTTGAAAAAATAATTGGTCTTCAAGAAAAATATAAATCATATTTTATACTTGCTTTAGGAGAACCTAAAGATAAAGTTAAAATAGTTGCAGCAGAAAATAAGGATACAAGATATTATAGAGATACTCTGAATAATCACTTTGTTCCTAAGCTGTCTCTTAATGAACTTATCATAGGAAATAAATAAAAAATAATAAAAAATAATTGTTGACTTTTTTAATAAGTTATTGTAAAATTAATTTACAAATCCTTTCTTTTTAAAAGTATTTTAATTTTTACGTATTAACAAAAAAGCTGACAGTTGCATGAAACCTGCCAGCTTTTTTGTTTTATTGATATTCCTGTATGTAGACTTTCTGCTTAGGGAATATCTTTTTTATTTCCTCTATTTTTTCTCTGTTGTTTATCTTTACTCTTTCTAACTCTATCATCTCATCTATTGAAAAATAACCAAATATCAAATGGTTCAAATCAGTTATATCTATTTCTATATCACTTTCTATTCTATCTTTTTTTGAAACAGCTCCATATACAGAAATTTCATAGACACCATTATTTTCCTCTATCACTTTATCAGTAACAGATATTTTTAATTCTCGATCCTCTATATGAAGTCTTTTCAGCATATTCTCCACATTGACTATCCTTCCCATTATAAATGGAAATTCAATTTTCTCCATGGATGTCTGATCATGAATGTAAAAATTCATATTACTGTTCACAGGAGCTTTTATTATTAGTTCAGGATAGTATTCCTTATGAGTTTTTATAAAGGCAAACATAGATTCAATTACTTTTTTATTAAATCCAAAAAGCTCTCTTACCTCAAGACTTCCTTCTCTCTTATATAGTGAAATATATCCTGCTGCTTTATTTTCCAGATAGAAAATATAGATATCTCCATTTTCATTTTCCATCTCTTTCAAAGCCCTTCTGTAGTAATTTTCATCCCTCTCTAAATATGCAAAGCTATTCTTCATTTTTTCCTTGTATATCTCTATTAAATCTCCATACAGATTCTTTTCTTCAGATACTTTCTTTATTTCATATGTTCTGTCTATCCTTTCAAAAGGTATATTCTCCATAGAGATACTATATTTTTCAAGACTGCTCATATATCCAAATCCGTATCTCCTATATATTTCAGTATTTATTGGGCTCAGAAAAACAAAATCCAGCCCTTTTTCCCTTGCATTTCTCAAGCTGTATCTTATTAGCTCTCCCATATATCCTTTTCCTCTGTATTGAGGGGATACTGCCACTGCTATTATGTAGAACGATGAAAGCTTTTCATTATTCATTATCATCTCATATGGATTTTCATGAAGGGATGCTCTTATCTCCTTTTCTCCATCTTCCATCAATAGAAAATTTTCTTTTCTGTATAATTCATCAAAATAGAATCTTACTTCATTTTCACTGTCTGTAAAACACTCTTTCCATATATATTCAGCCTTTATTTTATCCTTATCATTTCCATATCTTATTTCCATATCATACTCCTTATGCAGTATATTCTTTCTTCTTACATTATAAATAATATAGAGAAAAAAATCTACATAATATATTTTTAAAAGATAACCAAAAAAGAGGGTACTTCCAAAGTCTGCTGAATCAGCTCTGGAAATATCCCTCTCTCTTTATTTTAATTTCTCCATTATCCATTTTAATATTTCTTCTTCATGAAATTTACCTATATGTACAAGATACTCCTGAATATTTATCACCCTCTTATTTCCCAAAGCTTTTACACACCCTCTCTGACAACCATTCAATATTATTATTACTTCTTCTTTACTTGGCGGCAAAAGCTTTAGTTTTTCATATAGTTTCTCTCTATGATACAAAGGATTGCATCCTCCACAAAATCTAATTTCCATAAATTTTTCCTATTCTTTAACTTCTACTGTTTCATTCTGTTTATTTTTTACACTTACAAGGAGAAGATGAAGAATGATTCCTATTCCCATTCCCCATGCTGCACCTTTTGTTGCAAGCACTGCTGCCATTACCCCAGCTATTCCCATATCTAGTTCAGATTCACACATAGACATAGCAAGTCTTGTACAGATATATCCCTGAACCAGCATAGTAAGCGAAAGAGCCACTGGAAGTATAGGCTGTACCAATGAAACTATTGGTATCAATGCAACTGACACGCAAGTCATTATTCTGAATGTTCCTACTCCACCATATATAGAATCCATAGCTTCTCTTCCCTCTTTGTATCTCTGTGAAACAGAAGCTGTAACTGCTGCCCATAATGGTCCGCACATAGGGACATATGGAATCAATACTGCCTGAACTATATTTCTAATACCACTGATAAGATTAGAACGATTAGAGTTGAAATCTATTTTCTCATCCTGTCTTACTTCATCAGCTTCATTTATCAAGGCACTGCTTGTAACAAAATCTCCAAATGCAATTATATATACCATTACTGCCATAGGGATAGCACTTATGAAAAATGTCATCTTAGGAACCCCTACACCAAATATACTCACTTCTCTCAATATATTTCCAATTTCAGGTATCTTTATAACCGACCCTATCTCTATTTTAGGAAATGGAAGTTCTTTTACCAACGGACTGATTATTATACTCAAAAAAATTGCTGGAAGCATTCCATATTTACCAAAAGCATCTGCCAGTTTATTTCTTTTTCTTAAATCTCTGAATTTTACTGAGAAAAGAAGATAAAAAGAAAATAGTCCTCCAAAAGCTATTGAAATGGGATAAAGATTAAATCTTCCTTTTGCACTGAATTCTCCAACTACTGCTGCAAATCCTGCTCCTAACAATATCCCTGATTTTATAGATACTGGAATTATTCCCATAAGTTTTCCAGCAAGCCCTGTTATACCCATTATTATGAATATGCAGGCAACTAATATCTGTAAAGCTATAAGGGCATGTATTCTGTCTACACCAATAGTGAATTTAGAAAGATAAACTATTGTCAAAGGAATAGAAGGAGTTATCCAACCGGGTACTACAGGATCTCCAAGAAGAGCATGAAGATTGTATAATATTCCATTAATTATTACCATTGACCATGCCAGCTCAAAAGATATCCCCAGATGTTCTGTCAGTATAGGGATAGCCCCAAGGCAAGTAGCACACATAAGTATTGCCTGCATAGCTTCCGACCATTCCCATTTGTAATGGATAAAAGGGAGTCTCAGCTTGAATATCCCTAATGGAGTATATGGTTGTTCCTGTCCGTATTCTCTCTTAATTGCCATACTTTTCCCCTCCTAAAGTGTTTTATATTTTTCCAAAGCTTTCTGAGCCAATTCCTCTCTGAAATCAGGATGAGCTATTTTTATCAGTTCCTTAGCTCTTTCTCTCAAAGTTTTTCCTTTCAGATCAGCAATACCATATTCAGTAATTATATACTGCACATCATTTCTCGAAGTAGTCACAGCAGCTCCTTCATCCAGATAAGCAGTAATTCTTGATACTTTTCCTTTAGAAGCTGTAGAAGGTATTGCTATTACTGACTTGCCATTTAAAGCAAATGCTGTTCCTCTTACAAAATCTACCTGCCCCCCAGTTCCGCTGAATTGTTTTGTTCCCATAGTTTCAGCATTTACCTGTCCCATAAGATCTACCTGTATTGCTGAATTTATAGATACTATATTATCATTTTTTGATATCACTCTAGGATCATTTACATAGTCAACTGGATATATTTCTACACTTGGATTATCATCTACATAATCATAAAGCTTTCTAGTTCCCATAAGGAAGCTCACTATTGATTTGCCTTTATGAAGAGTTTTCCTGCTGTTGTTAATAACCCCTGCCTTCACCAGTTCCACTACTCCATCTGATATCATTTCTGAATGTATTCCTAAATCTTTCTTATCTTTCAGAAATGTAAGCACTGCATCAGGTATAGCCCCTATTCCCAGCTGTAAAGTATCTCCATCATTTATCAGACTCGCACAGTATTCTCCAATCTTTCTTTCAATATCTCCAATTCTAGGAGGATTTAAAACAATGATAGGCTCGTCTCTCTCTACTATTACATCTATTTCTGATATATGTATAAAGTTATCTCCCAGTACTCTCGGCATAAATTTATTTACTTGAGCTATGACGCATTTTGCATTTTCAGCAGCAGCTTTTGTATAGTCACAAGTTATTCCCATACTGCAATACCCATGCTCATCAGGTGTAGATACTTGTATCAAAGCTACATCTACTGGCATACTTCCACCTTTCTTAAAAAGTTTAGGTATTTCAAAGAAAAATGATGTTGTATAATCTCCATTTCCTGCATTTACCACATCTCTGGTACCTCCTCCAAGAAAAAGTCCATTATGTCTGAAATGCCCTGCCATTTCAGGCTTCATATATTCACATTTTCCAAGAGCTACCATGTGAACTATTTCAACATTTTTGTATTCTTTATAGTTTTGCACCATTGCATCCACCACAGTCTGAGGCTCTCCAGCTGCATGGCAGATTACCACACGGCTGTCTGATTTTATTTTTTTCACTGCTTCTTCTGGTGAACACACTTTTTTCTTATAGTCCTCTCTCCAATCCATAAATCTATCTCCCCCTCAAATAACTTTTAGCTATCTCTATAAATTCTTTGGAAGCACCAGCATTTACATGGAGTACTTCTATCTCTGGGAATTTTTCTCTTACACTTATTTTTATAAAATTCTCACTGGTATCAATTGAGTGAGGGCAGGTACAACACTGCCCCATCAATCTTAAAACCAGTTTCCTGTTTTTCTCATCATACTCCTCAACAGATATATCTCCATTGTGTTTACGTAGTTCTGGCCTTATCTCCTCATCTAAAAATTTTTCTATTTTATCCATAAATTACCCTTTGATATCTAAAATATCTTTTACAAGCTGTTTTTTAACTTCAAGATTAGACTGTCTGCTTATCATAATTCTTTGTGCCTGAGGCGACCCAGCTCCATGCATAGACTCTGTTCTGTATCCTACAGCTGCTGTTCCCAATGTAAGATTTTCTATAAGTCTAAGTACTTTCATCCTATCTATTGTAGGTACAGAAGCCACTCCTTTCAGATATTTTTCTATATATCCACCTAGTACTGGATCTCTGTAGTCTTTCTCAGAAGGCATAGTTACAAACAATCCACCAGCGATATCTTCTGCCAGTCTAGCTATTTCATATGGGAATCTAGTTACATTCTGCTTACAGATATTAGCCAGAAGCATATCTATCTCATATGACCCTGCCACTGTTGGATGCCCTTCACTCGAGCAGGCAATTCCTGCACAGTATAGAGTTTCATTTAAATGTATCATTTCAATTAATTTATCTTTTATGTGAGAAGCTTTTTTAGTTCCATTATAATCAGAAACAAGAGCTGCTGCTCCAATCAGTACATCTCCAACTCCTACTTTACATCCACCATAACTTTGTCTGTGGAATCCTGCAAATCTCTCTACCAGCATTCCAGAAAAATCATACTCTTCGCACATAAATATACGCTCAGTAGGTACAAATACATCATCAAATATAACCAGAGCCTCATGTCCACCAAATTTAGGATTTCCTCTGTCCAAAGTTCCCTCTTCAAGTTTTCTTGTATCACATGACTGTCTTCCATATATTATTTTTATTCCTTTAGTATCACTTGGTACAGAAAAAGCTACTGCATAATCTTTATCCTCTTCTGTCATAGATATAGTCGGCATTACAAGTACTTCATGAGAATTTACTATTCCAGTTTGATGTACCTTTGCTCCTTTGACTACAATACCATCTGCTCTTTTCTCTACTATATGAAGGAATAAATCTGGATCCTCCTGTTGCGATGGTGATAGCCCTCTGTCTCCTTTAGGGTCAGTCATAGCTCCATCTACTGTTAAATCTTCTCTCTGCACATATTCCAAAAATTTCTTAAATCTAGCATGATATTCTGTTCCATATTTTTGATCTGTTTCATATGTAGTGCTGTATACAGCATTAAAAGCATCCATTCCAACGCAACGCTGGAAGCACGCAGCTGTTTTCTGTCCCAACAATCTCTGCATTTTTACTTTTTTTACAAGATCATCTGTACTTTGGTGGATATGTGTAAATCTGTTGATTTTCTCTCCTGTCATATGAGAATCAACTACCATAAGTTCAGCATACTTTGGATCTTGTGCAAGTTCATAAGTCATTATTACTGAATTTAAAGATGGTCTGATGATAGGATTATCTACTGGATCCTTTACTCTTTCTCCAAAAAGATAAACTTCCAAGTTTAATTTTCTTAAACTCTCTAAATATTCCTGAGGTGTTTTTAAAGCCATTCAAATCACTTCCCTTTAAATTTATTTTAATCCCTTGGTATATGTAATAAGCAAGTTCCCTGCCAATGAAATAAATTTCTCTTTATTTTTCTGAACTCTTTCCAAATCAAGATTTGATATTTTTTCAAAAAGAATTAAAAAAAACTGTATTGCATAATTTCAATACAGTTTTTATATAGTTTTGCATTTTTGCAATAAATTGCAATTTTGCAACATAGTTATACTTGATGGCTTATAATTATTCCTGTCCTGCAAGTTTTCTTGTAATTGTAGCAGGATCTACCTGTAATGCTTTGGCTACCTGTCTTTGAGAACCTTTTTCTTTGAGCATATTTTTTATAAGATTCTGCTGAAATTTGAGTGTTGCTTCCTTTAAACTCATTTTATGATACTGATAAAGTTCCTCTATTACTCCTGTTTTGTCACTTCCTAATTCTAAAGCTCCCTTTTGAAAAATATATTTTGGAAGATAATCAGTAGATACTTCATTTCCTTGAGATATAATTACAAGCTGTTCTATAAGATTTTTCATCTCTCTAATATTTCCAGGCCATTGATACCTATAAAATACCTCTATTATCTCCTGACTGAAAAATTTTTCCACATCATATTTCTTATTAAATTCTTTCAGAAACCTTAAACAAAGAGGTACTATATCATCTTTTCTCTCTTTTAAAGATGGAATATTTATAGATATCACATTAAGTCT
The DNA here is from genome assembly GCF_003019675.1 of Fusobacterium ulcerans. Taxonomy (NCBI): domain Bacteria; kingdom Fusobacteriati; phylum Fusobacteriota; class Fusobacteriia; order Fusobacteriales; family Fusobacteriaceae; genus Fusobacterium; species Fusobacterium ulcerans. Next base: position 3,461,391 of record NZ_CP028105.1, read on the forward strand.
GTAATACAAATCTTCTCTGAATTTTCCCTCTTTTACTAATTCTCTTAAATCTCTGTTTGTTGCAGCTATTATCCTTGCATTTGTCTGTATAACTCTCTCCCCACCTATACGCCTTACTTCCAGACTTTCCAATACTTTCAGCAGTTTTACCTGCAAATCTATATTCAGCTCTGATATCTCATCCAAAAACAAAGTAGAATTATTGGCAAGTTCAAAAACTCCCATTTTTCCTTTTTTTGATGCTCCAGTAAAAGCTCCTGCCTCATATCCAAAAAATTCTGATTCTATAAGGCTTTCTGGAATAGCTCCACAATTTATCTCAATAAATGTCTGTTCATTTCTGTTGCTGTATTTATGTATCAGCTTGGCTATATGTGTTTTTCCAGTTCCTGTCTCTCCTGTAAGAAGGACAGAAGTATCCATCTTTGATATCTTCAATATCATTTTCAAAGTATTGAACATAGATTTGTCTTTAAATGTTATATCATCTATATCTACCAGCTGTTCTTTCATATTTTCCAGCTCATCTTTATATTTCTGTGTCAGATTCTGATTCAGAAACAATTCTCTTCTTAGTCTTTCTATATCTGACAAATCCCTTACATTAGTCACGATATATTTTCTTTTTCCATCTTCATCAAATACTGGTACACTTGTTACAAGCACTTCTTTTCCAGAGGAAAGCTTCTGATTTACTGTAGCTTCTTTTCCAGTTTCTATCACTACAAGAGACCCAGAATTGTCATATACTCCTGCCTCTACTAAATCTCTCATATTTTTCCCAATAAGGTCCTCTATATTCAATCCTGTAATACGTCCATAGGATTTATTTACCAGAAGAGTATTTGCCTCTCCATCAGTTACATAAATCCCATCATAAGATGAGTCCACTATGGATTTCATCATCTTATTAATGTATCTATTTTCTATAATCTCATCTTTTAAAGATTCTGATTCTATTTTTTCCCTGAACAACAACCCATCTTCCTTATGATCCATCCCTCTCTCCTTAGTGTTTATGTATTTTCCGACCTAACCCAATTTTATACTTTATTTTCTCTTATTGTCAATGTTTTTAATTAATCTTGTTTACTAAAAAAATTTATATATTTCTTAAAAATTCACTTTTTCTTATTTAGAATGCATATTTTTATTTTATTGTACTTAGCTCTTTTCTTATTATGTTTTTTATATTATAATTATTATATTAAAATTAAAGTTTAATTTAATGAGATTTTTTAGGGAGGTAAAATGTTTTCATACAAATATAAGATAGTAAAGGAAGATATAAACTATGGAGGTCATGTAGGAAATGAGAGAGCTCTTCTTTTCTTTCAATTTTCAAGAATGGCATTCTTTGAATCTCTTGGATTTACAGAATTAGATTTAGGAGATGGAATAGGAGTTATCCAAAAAAATGGATATGTTGAATATAATAAGGAACTTTTCCTAAATGATGAAATAGAAATAAAAATAACTAAAATAGAAATAGAAAAAATCAATTTTACTTGCCACTATGAAATATATAATAATGCTGGCGAAAAAGTTATCAACGGATACACTATGCTTGTATGTTATGATTATACAGCTAAGAAAATAAAAAGAGTTCCTCAAGGCTTTAAAGATAAAGTTGAAGCTCTGGCTTAGTTAATTGGAGGTTATTATGAAAATACTGGTCAGTGCCTGCCTGTTAGGTGTAGAATGTCGTTACAATGGTAAGGGAGAATTGAGAGAGGATATAAAAGCTTTGATGAAAGATCATGAACTTATACCAGTGTGTCCAGAACAACTTGGGGGACTTGCTACTCCTCGTGATCCTGCTGAAAGACAGGGAGATAAAATTATCACAAAAACTGGTATAGATGTTACTGCTGAATATCTGAAAGGAGCAGAGGAAGTTTTAAAACTGGCTAAGCTCTATAATTGCAGTGCTGCTGTCTTGAAAGAAAGAAGCCCTTCTTGTGGTGCTGGAAAGATTTATGATGGTACTTTTTCAAAGATACTTATAGCTGGAAACGGAGCTGCTGCTGACTTACTTATAAAGAATGAGATAAAAGTTACTGGCGAATCTGAAATAGATAAAATATTTTTATAATCAAAAAGCTGCCTGAAGAAATAAAATAATCTTCTTTATGGCAGCTTTATTTATACTTTCAAATCAACTTTGATTATATTAAAACTTCTGTATCTTCAAGTATCAGCTTCAATCTTTCAATGACTTCTTCCAGCCACAGCTCATTTGACTCAAAAATCTCTATTTTTTCCATTATACTGTCATGATACTGCATTATCTCTTTTTTTATCTCAGTGACTTCTCTTTTTTCTTTTCTCACTTTAGTTTCTGCAATCTTTTCTATATTCTCTCTAACAGTTTTTAATAATTTTTTTGTTTCTGATATTTTATCCATAGCTTTCCTCCATTAGATCAGTTATTATCTTATATTTCAAAGATTATCTTAACTATCCTTTATTTTTTCCTCTGAATAAAAAAGATGTCAATACCAGAGAAAGAAGAAAGGCAGTGATAAAATTCACTATCAAATTCCAAAAAGAAGGATATGGAATTCTCTTTGAAAGTCCCACATACATAATTATAGGTGTTGAAACAATCAGAAAAATCCAATATTTATATTTGCCTTTTTTAGATACACAGGTTTTATCTGCTGGGAGATTAACAATAGCTTTTATCACTATTATTCCTCCTAAAAGGGTGCTTATATGCTGTAATATTCTATATACAGGTATCTTTTGTCCAAACATTTTCACTGAAGATTCCAGTACTGAAAACATTTTCACAAAATGACCTGTTCTATGAGTAAAGCCATCCCATAATATATGAGAACATATCCCAATTATAATTGAAACTACAACAACATACCAGTTCTTTTTAAAATAGCTGTTCCAGTTAAAGTCTCTGAGATTCAAAAAACGTGACTGAAAAAATAGAGGCATATTATTAATCAATGCTTCTTTAATTAAGTTATGAAAAATAAAAGCAAGTAAAATCCCCATAGGAAGATCATACCATAAAATACCACTTATAGTGTGGCTGTATTTACTTTTCATTCTCAAAAAATATTCGAAATCAGGGGCTATACTTCCAACAATAAGCCCTGTCATTGATATATATTTTCGTGGTAATTTTTTTAACGGCAATATGATTGCAGGATGCGAAAATGTAAATGGCATTGATTTCTCCTTTTATGTTCAAAATTTATGTTCCTAGTAAAATAATGCTGATTTTTTGCTTTTATTCTTCTATATCAATTCCTACTATTCTGCCATTTCTATAGATACCACTCATCAAAAGATCTCCATCTCTATCAAATGCGTGCCATGCTCCATTTCTTATACCTTTTTCATAATTTACAATATAAGCTATATTTCCTTTCTCATCAAAATATTTCCATTCTCCCTGCCTCAACTGATTTATAACATTTCCATTGCACAGAAGTTTTCCATTTTTTTGATATATTGCTATGCTTATAATATTTTCTCCATCAATGAATATATTCTGCACTTCCAGTTTTCCATCTTCATCAAACATTTCCCAGAAACCGCTTCTTACACCATTGGTATAATTTCCTCTTACTTTTAATTTACCATTTTCATGATAATATACCTGTTCTCCATTTAATTTTCCATCCATATATTTTTCAACACTGAATATTTTCCCATTTTTTTCATTATAAAATATCCATTTTTTATCTCTCTTATCATCTTTGAAAAAACCTTTAGCAGCAATTTTTCCATTTTCAAAATAGCTTGTCATTTTTCCATTCTTTTTATTACCTACATATATTATTTTAGATTCCATATTTCCATTATCATAATAAGTTTTTACAGTTTCCTTTGGAGTAGAGGGAGTATTGTTCCTTATATTTGTACATCCTATCATCAAAAAACTGATGACCAGAATAATAAACTTCATAGTTAGACCTCCAGTTGTTCTATTCTTTACTTTCTATTTTACAACAATTATAGTCACTATTCAACAAATATATTCCTCTGGCTGTAAATAAATTTATTGTAATCTAAAAAAAAGATTATATCAGTATTGTTCTGAAACTAATTATCCTGATAATGGAGCTGTAATGTATTCTGAATAATGTTCTTATTGACTTTTATTGAAAAAAAAATTATACTTATCATAAGTGTTTAAAACGAAATATGATTTAGCTTGAATTCATGCTGAAGTTTAAGGAGGAAAATAATGGATAGATTAAAAGGAAAAATCGCTTTAGTTACTGGAAGTGCTAGGGGAATAGGAAGAGCTGTTGTTGAGAAATTTGCTGCTGAAGGTGCAGAAATGGTTATCTCTTGTGATATGGGAGAAGCTGTATATGAGCAGTCAAATGTTAGACATGAAATATTAAATGTTACTGACAGACCTGCTATAAAAGAATTTGTTGCAAAAATAGCAGCTGAATATGGAAGAATAGATATCTTAATAAACAATGCTGGTATTACTAAAGATGCTCTTTTACAAAGAATGACTGAAGAGCAATGGGATGCAGTTATAAATGTAAACTTAAAAGGAGTATTCAACATGACTCAAGCTGTTGCTCCTATTATGTCAAAAAATAAATCTGGATCAATAGTTACTCTTTCATCTGTAGTTGGACTATATGGAAACTTAGCTCAAACTAACTACTCAGCTACAAAAGGTGGAGTTATAGCTATGACTAAAACTTGGGCAAAAGAATTAGCAAGAAGAGGAGCTATCAGAGCAAACTGTGTAGCACCTGGATTCATTGAAAGCCCAATGACTGATGTATTATCAGAAAAAGTAGTTGCTGGAATGATGGAGAGAACTCCATTAGCAAGATTTGGAACTGCTGAAGATGTAGCAAATGCTATTCTTTTCTTAGCAAGTGATGATGCTTCATACATTACAGGACAAGTTTTACCTGTAACTGGAGGACTGGTTATTTAATTTTTCACAAATTAAAATAAAATTTAGGTATAGGAGGATTTAATGAGTAAAGTGTACATTGTAGCAGCTAAAAGATCTGCTATAGGAAGTTTTTTAGGAAGTTTAGCCCCTTTATCATCTAGCGACCTTGGAGCCGCAGTTGCAAAGCAAGTTATTGAAGATGCAAAAATTGATCCAGCTAATCTGGACGAAGTAGTTATCGGAAATGTATTACAAGCAGGTCAGGCACAAGGTGTAGGAAGACAGGTAGCCATAAAAGCTGGTGTACCTCAGGAAGTTCCTGGTTATACACTGAATATTATATGTGGAAGTGGAATGAAAACTATCATTTCATCATATGCTAACATTAAAGCAGGAGAAGCAAATCTTATCCTTGCTGGAGGAACTGAATCAATGTCTAATGCTGGATTCATCCTTCCAGGAAAAGTAAGAGGCGGACATAAAATGGCTGACCTTACTATGAAGGATCATATGGTATTTGATGCTCTTACAGATGCATTTACAAATGTACATATGGGAATCACTGCTGAAAATATAGCTGCTAAATATGGAATCACAAGAGAAGAGCAAGATGCATTCTCATTTGCTTCTCAACAAAAAGCAATAGCTGCTGTTGACTCTGGAAGATTCAAAGATGAAATAGTTCCAGTAGTTATCAGTACTAAAAAAGGAGATATCACTGTTGATACAGATGAATATCCTAATAGAAAAACTGACCTTGAAAAATTAGGTAAATTAAGACCTTCATTCAAAAAAGATGGAACTGTAACAGCTGGAAATGCTTCTGGACTAAACGACGGAGCATCAATGATGGTACTTGCTTCTGAAGAAGCTGTTGCTAAATACAACCTTAAACCTTTAGTTGAAATTGTTGCTACTGGTATTGGTGGAGTAGACCCTCAAATAATGGGAATGGGACCTGTTCCTGCTATTGGAAATGCTCTTAAAAAATCTGGAATGAAACTTCAAGATATGGAGCTTATTGAATTGAATGAAGCATTTGCTTCTCAATCTCTAGGAGTTATGAAAGAATTATGTGCACAACACGGTGTAGAAAGAGAATGGTTCAACGATAAAACTAACGTTAATGGTGGAGCTATCGCTTTAGGACATCCAGTTGGAGCTTCTGGAAACAGAATCATGGTTACTTTAATATATGAAATGAAGAAAAGAGGATTAACTTATGGACTTGCTTCTCTATGTATTGGTGGAGGAATGGGAACTGCTATAATCCTTAAAAATGTTGACTAATTAAAAAATTTTAAACTTAGAAGCTGGTAAAAAAACCAGCTTCTTTTTTTGCTCAATTATGATATAATTATTATAAGAGAGGTGATGATAATGTTTAAGAAATTATTATTTTTATGTATCATTATGAGCAGCTTTGCTTTTGCAGCACCTGCACCTAAAGATAGTGTTGAAATGAGAATAAAACAATTTAATGAATATAAACAGCTGGTTGATTCAAACAGGGAAAAAGAAATAGCTAGAAATACTCCTAGTAAGGCAGAGGTAGAAATAGAACTCATGAGAGAAAAGCAGGAGTTTGATAAACAGATAGCTATGGAGAGAGAAAAAAGAGAACAGAGAAGAGATAACCTTGTAAACACTGTTTTGATAGGTGGAATAGGCTATGGTGGCTATAGAATAGGAAGACATCATAGATGGTGGTAAAAAAATAAAAGCAGATGACTAAAAGCTAGAATAATTTTTAGTCATCTGTTTTTTTCATTGCAGCTATTACAGTTTTATCAGAAAATATGGTGAAAGCAGACTATCTAAAAGTGGTTCTATTCCTAGAAAATCTTTAAACTTTCCATACTCTTCAAATCTTTTCTTCAAAGATTCAGTTGTTGTCTTTTCTTTTATTCCTCTGATAAGTGTATTCTTAGGAGTATGCTCCATGTCTATAAATTCCATTACCTGAGTTCTATATCCACATAATTCTAATGCCTGAGCTCTAAAAGCATCAGTGGCAATAGTTGCATATTTTTCTAAAAGTATTCCATGCTTTCCTATAGGAAGCTGCGATGCAAAGAAATCACTTTTTTTATTGGCACTTAGCTTATCATTAAATTCATGCTGACAGCATGGAACTGCAAGAATAGCCTTTGCATTTAATTCCAGTCCTTTTAAAAGTGCATAATCTGTAGCATTATTACAAGCATGAAGAGAGAATATTATGTCTACATTTTGAAGCTTATCAAAATCTTTAATATCCCCTGTTAAAAATTCCAGATTTTCACATTTTAATTCCTTAGCTATATCATTGCATTTCTTCATTACATCTTTCTTTAAATCCAATCCTATTATCTCAAAAGTAAAGTTTTTGATATTCTTTAAATAGTGATGAAGTGCAAAAGTAAGATATGATTTTCCACATCCAAAATCTACAAATTTAATATGAGAACCTATGAGTTTTCTATTTTGAAGTTCTCTTATAGTGTCATCTATAAATTCAAGATATTTATTTATCTGTCTGAACTTGTCGTAACTCTGCTTGAAAACTTCTCCCTTTTCTCCCATCACTCCCAATTTTATAAGGAAAGGTACAGGTGTTCCTTCTTCAAGTATATAGTTTTTCTTTTTGTTATGCTCCAGTGTTTTTAATGTTTTTGTATTTTCTGATTTTTTCAGATTAAAGTCGTTTTTCCCTTTCAATATCTGGTAATCACTTCCGTTTACAGATATAAGAATCTGTTTAAAATTATCCAGTATTTCAGAAAATTTCATTTTTGAAGAATCTATACAGATATTTTCATGGAAAGCCTTGTTATCTTTAAATTGTTCAAACTGTATAAAGATTTCATCTTTTATTTTTAATGGCTTTATATTTATTTTTGAATATGGATACTCTTTGTTCACAGGACTTGAAATAACCCCTTTAATAAAAATATTCTCATCTATAATATCAGAAAATAATCTCTCAATATATTCCTTATTTACTTTCATTTCTACCACTCCTTTACCTTGATGTTAAGCCTCAAAGGATCTCTATTAATCTTATCATATGAGAGAAATAATGTCCACTTCTTTAAGGTTATAGGTTTACTACTGTTCAAAGTATGTACAATAACATTCTTATTTATATATTTAAACAAAATCAAAAAGATATTTAATATAAAGTCGTATACCTTAAAAGGATAAAGGAATAAAAATATCTTTTATTATCTAATTGACAAAGAATAATAAATATGATATTTTATATATAGGGTATGGGGGTATATACTATATCACTTGTAGATTAATTAAATAATTAATAATATTATGGAGGATATATATGAAAGTAAGAGAGTATGCAGTAGATAATCTTGGCTGCGCCGGATGTGCTGCCAAAATACAACATGAAGGTTCTAAAATGTCAGGTATACTAAACAGCAATCTTGACCTTTACAAGAAAAAAATGATAGTTGAAACTGATGATAATTTTAATGAAGAAAAATTTTTATCAGATATCAATAAAATAGCTGACAAGCTTGAACCGGGAACAAAAATATACAAAAAAGAAAATGAACAGATAAAAACAAGAGAATATGTTGTAGAAAATTTAGGATGTGCTGGATGTGCTGCTAAGATACAACATGAAGGTTCTAAAATAGCAGGAGTTATCAACAGCAATCTTGATCTTTACAAGAAAAAGATGACCATTGAATCTGATTCATCTTTTGATGAAGAGAGCTTTCTGGAAAAAATAAATACAATAGCTGATAAATTAGAGCCTGGAACTTTAATATACAAAGCTGAATCTGATGATGATACTGATGAAGCAAGAGCTAAAAGAGAAGAGGAAATAGCTCAGGAAAAAGCAGAAGAGAAAAGGGAAAAAATGCTTCTTATTATTGGAGCTGCTCTATTTATTATCTCTGTTTTCCTTAAACCATTTCCAATGCTGAAACTTGCTGTATCTATAGTGGCATATATAATTTTAGGTGGAGATGTTGTTCTTAATTCATTTAAAAATATTACAAAAGGAAATTTCCTTGATGAAAACTTCCTGATGACTATTGCCACATTTGGTGCTTTTTATCTGGGAGAAACAACTGAAGCTGTTGGAGTAATGCTTTTCTATAAAATAGGAGAATACTTCCAGGAATCAGCTGTAAGAAATTCAAGAAAATCTATTGAAAAACTTTTGGATATCAGACCTGATTATGCAAATATAAGAGATAACAATGGTGAAGTAATAAAAGTTTCCCCTAAAAAATTGAAAATTGGAGATATTATTATTGTCAAATCTGGAGAAAAAGTTCCAGTAGATGGAATTGTAGTAAAAGGTGAAAGTGACCTGAATACTGCTGCTCTTACTGGAGAATCTGTTCCTTCTGATGTTGCTGTAAACAGTGAAGTTCTAAGTGGAAGCTTGAATGGAGCTGGAGTTCTTGAAGTAAAAGTTACAAAACTTTTCAGTGATTCTACTATCAACAAAATAATTGAAATGGTAGAAAATGCAAGCAACAAGAAAGCTGAATCAGAAAAATTTATTACAAAGTTTGCAAGATATTATACTCCAATAGTTGTGGTAATAGCTCTGATAGTTGGACTTGGATTCCCAACATTATTTGGTAATTTCAATATGTGGTTTGGAAGAGCATTGATATTCCTTGTTATATCTTGTCCATGTGCTTTGGTATTATCTGTACCGCTTACTTTCTTCAGCAGTATAGGAAAAGCTTCTAAAAGTGGTATCCTTATCAAAGGAGGTAACTATCTTGAAGCTCTTACAACTATAGGTGCTGTTGTATTCGATAAGACTGGAACACTTACTAAAGGTAAATTTAAAATAGACAAGCTTGAAGCTGTAAATGGAAATGAAGATGATCTTTTAAAAACAGCTAAAATAGGTGAATTTTATTCTAATCACCCAATAGGAAAAGCTATTATAAGTCATGGAAGCATTGAAATAAATGAAGAATATATAGAAGGGTACAAAGAACTTTCCGGATTCGGAGTACTTTCATATTATGAAGGTAAAATGATTCTTATAGGTAACTATAAACTTATGAAAGAATACAAAATAGAAGCTGAAGAAAAACATTATGCTGGAACTGTTCTATATGTTGCTGAAAATAATATCTTCCTAGGATATGTATATATTTCAGATGAAATAAAAGAAGATTCTCCTATGACTATAGAGGGATTGAAAAAAGCTGGAATCCAAAGCTATATGCTTACTGGAGACAGTGACAGAATAGGTGCAGTAGTTGGAGAGAAATTAGGATTACAACCTGAAAATGTATATTCACAGCTGCTTCCACAGGATAAAGTAAGCAAACTTGAAGAAATTAAATCTAAAAATGATAAAGGTGTTGTCTTTGTAGGAGATGGTGTCAATGATGCCCCTGTGTTGTCTCTAGCTGATGTAGGAATCGCTATGGGTGGTGTAGGTAGTGATATTGCAATAGAGGCTGCTGATGTGGTTATAATGAAAGATGAGCCTTCTAAAATACTTGAACTGTTAAAAATAGCAAAACAAAACAAAAAAGTTGTTATGCAGAATATAGTTATGGCTCTTGGAGTAAAAGTAATAGTTATGGTACTTGGAGTTTTTGGTATAGCAAATATGTGGATGGCTATATTCTCAGACGTTGGGGTATCATTACTGGCTGTTCTTAATGCTTCTCAAGGAATAAAAAGAAATTAAATTTAAATAATAAAAAGAGTGATAAAAAAGCTAGATTAATTTTCCAGTAATTACATCAGTTAATAATTTCAACTGACATAATTACTCAGATACAACAGTAGAATTGTTGTAATCTTTAATTATTTTTGCTTATGAATCACTCTTTTTTTCATATATAATACTAAAAAAGATTTATTTTAAAAGATAAAATGGTATAATCTAAATAATAAAACTATTGGAGGAAAAATAAATGATGGGAAAAGATATAAAAGAATGCTATGAAAGAGAAAATGAAAAATATTTTGATTATTTTGTATTAGGTATATCGGGAATTTACTTAATTCTTACTCTTGCAACTTACTGGCTTAGTTTTTTGCTATATCGTGGTCAGGCTGCTAATATAGCAGGAATTATTATTGGAATCTTCTTTCTGGCTGTATATATTGTATATTTTAAAATGGACAAATACTACAAGTTCATATATTTCTTCATATTTATTATTTGTTCATGGGTATCATCTTTCACTTTGTCAGGTATAGTATCTTTTATCATAATTCTACCTGCACAATATTTAAGTGATTCCAATCTGAAATTTGAGTATATTCTTATGTTCATTCTTATTATGAAAGGAATTATTGGTATGTTTATAAATTCATTTTTATATCAGCTTTTTAAAAAACTTTCATACAAACATATTTATCTAAATCCAGAAAAATATGAAGAAGAGGAAGACGATGATGAAGAAGATGAGAATGAAGAATATACTATCTAAATAACAAAATTGATAAAAAATTAACTTTTCATTATTAAATAATCAAAAGTTTTTAACTGCTATAATTATTTAGAAGTAGCTATGTTATTGTAAAAATTTTATATTTTTCTATATTTTATAAAAAAATCAAAGATAGCTATTTTTATAGGAAAATTTTTTAAGTATATCCAATCTCTAAATTCTCTCTTTTATATTTCATTAAATATTTTATTGAAAGAATTTAAAAACTATCTTATATATTATCTAATAAAATAAAAGGATGATTCAAAGAAAATTAAATTTATCACTTTTCTTTCAAATCATCCTTTTTAAATTATTTATTTTTTGTAAAAACTTATGTCTGCTAATGGAAGTTCAGATAAAGCTTCCTGCAAATTAAGAGCAAGAGGTTTCATTGTAATATAAGTAACCACCCCTGAAATCACTCCTCCTATATATGGAATAGCTCTGCTCACTCCAACAGAAAAACTCTGCTGACTGACTTTAACTCCCAATATAGAGGCAGCCTTTTTAATTATTGGATATACTGCACTTCTTGTCAAAGCTTTCTGCAATATCTTTTTTTCAATATTTAATGCAGCACTTTGAGCAAGTTTAACGACAGCATTATCTGCTAAATCCACTCCAAACATGACACCCATAAGTAAAGTCATACGATCAATTGTATCTTTACTCAGCTCCTCATTCTTTTCAAACATATCTTTCCATCCATAAAGATAGGCTAATTTTTGAGTTATTCTGATTATATGTCCAAAATATTGAGTAATATCAATAGCTATTGTTCCCACAATAACTATTCCTCCTGGAACACCTATAATTGTCGAGATAAGAGTAGCTTGTCTTAGTTCATAGGCAATTACCTTATCTGCTATTTTATTTATTTCAGAAACTTCTATCCCTGCAATAGCTGGATTATCCTGAACAGCTTTTTTTACTATATCTTCAGAAAAATATTTTGATAATTCTTTTTTCAAGAAGCCTTCTCTATTTATTTTGACTCCACGAATTTTCATTACTTTTTCTAAGACAGCATCAAATTTATTCCTATCCATACTGACCCCACTTAACTAGTATAATTAAAAAGCTGACCCAAATCATTTGATCAGCTTTTATTTAAAAAATTATTTTTTGATTCTTTCTACATATTCATTTGTTCTAGTATCAATTTTAATCCACTCACCTTGCTCAACAAATAAAGGAACTTGAATTTCAAATCCAGTGTTGATTTTAGCAGGTTTCATTACTTTTCCACTTGTATCTCCTCTTAGTCCTGGCTCAGTATATTCAACTTGTCTATCAAGGAAAGTAGGTAATTCTACAGCAACTGGAGTAGATTCATAATATATTACATCTAGTTCCATTCCTTCTTCAAGATAGTTGATAGCATCTCCTAAGTCTTCCTCTTTAAGTTCTACTTGATCCCAAGTTTCTGGATTTGAGAATACATAAAAACTTCCATCATTGTAAGAATAAACAGTTTTGATTTTATCAAGTCTGATGTCATCCATTTTCTCGTCTGCTTTGTAAACAGCATCTGAAATGTTTCCATTTAATAGATTTTTCATTTTAAATTTTACCACTGCTGCGTTTCTTCCTGATTTGTTGTACTCTGATTTTAGAACTACAAATGGATCGTTTCCAATTTTAATTGTACTTCCTGCTCTTAATTCTTGAGCTATTTTCATTTTTGACCTCCTAAAATTTCTCTATAAAATCTTTTATTTTATTTATAAGATTACAGTTTGAGATAAGAAAATCTCTAAATAGAGAATTGCATCTTTCTATCTCCTTCAGATTGTTGAAGAAAAATAAATATTCCTCTTTTCCTTCTTCTAAAGAATTTTCTCTTCTAAAATTGTAATCTTTAAAAAGCTTTTTATACTCAGACAGATATTCTTCTGAAGTTTTTCCCTTCATCTGTCTTTCATATTTGTCTAAGAATCCTTCTATCTTATCCATATGAGCATAATCTTCCTGACAGTAAATATGCCATAGATAAGGCTTTCCAGTGAGTACTGCTCTTATAAAAGAATCCTCTCCTCTTACAAAATTAAAATCTGTCAGATTTATTAATTCTTCATAATCTTCCTGACTTAAAAATTTGCAGAACTGTACTTCTATTTTACCATATTTATAAATATTTCCAAGCTTTTCTATAAAATTTTTCTCAAAAAAGTTTTTAAAGCCTTCCTGTGTCTTTTCTCCCATAGCTAAAATTACTACTTCTTTGTCTAAAGACTTCAAGTCTCTAAATAATGGAGTAAAGTTTTTTTCATATGAAAACACTGTTCCTATGATTTTTTTATCAATATTTTCTATTTCTGAGAAATATTTTTTTCTGTAATATTCCTTGTTTTCAATTACATTTTTTATTCTATCCAAATAAAGTGAATCAGCAATGACTCCTCCACTTTTTTCAGTGAATCCAGGCATAAAAAATATCTTCTTTAATTTCCCTTTTCCGCTTGGTGATTCTTGTAAATGACAGCTCTCTATCCAGTCCTCTGCTGAAAGATATTCCAGATTTATAAGCAAATCTGAGTTATCATAAGCCTCATTCATATACTCCTCAGGTATTGTACACCCAAAGGCTTCTATTATAACATTTGCAGTAGAAAAAGTACACATATTTTTCTTAACATATTCATAGGTAACATATTGAATTCCGTCTATCTCTTGATTTTGAATATTTTTCACATTTGAATTTATATTAATAAACTCATCAAGTCTGTTGAGTATTACTCTTATCTTTACGTTTTCTCCAAATACTTTTTTAAATTCCTTTCCCAATCTGTATACTACACCTATATCTCCAAAATTATCTATTATTTCACAGAATATATCAAGACTCTTTAATTCCATTTCTTTTTTCATACTCCTTCTTTGCTGCTTCTGCCCAGTTTGGTCTTGCTATCATAGCTCTTCCCACTGCTACAAAATCTAAAAGATTATTTTCTACAAGCCAGCTGGCTTCCGTTTCTTTTTTTATCTTTCTTACTCCTATTACAGGTATATTTACATGCTTCTTAATCTCTGTTCCCATATATATTACCCAGTCCAAAGGAAATTCACTTGGCATTTCTATTTTCCTTTCCTGTTTAAATACAGGATCAGGTACACCACTTGATACATGAAGAATATCTACTCCCAATTTCTCCAGATACTTTGCTATCTCTATTCCATCTTTTACTTCAGGTTCGTTTCCACCCATTCTGTAGCCTAAAATAAAATCATCATTAAAAAGTTCTCTTGTTTCCTCTATGAGCCTTTTAGAAAAGTACATTCTCTTTTCAAAAGTTCCCCCATATTTATCATCTCTCAAATTCCACAGTCTTGAATTTAATTGTGATATAAGATAAGTATGAGCTCCATGTATTTCTATTCCATCAAACCCCGCTTCTCTCGCTCTCCTAAAAGCCCTTTTAAAGCTTTCAAGTATTTCATCAAGAATATGTTCAGGGACATCCTTTATTTTCTCTTTAAAACCTGCATGGTGAAGTTGTATAAGGACTGGAACCTCATACTCATGACAAATATCTGCTATTCTTTTAAGTCCAGCAATAAATTTATCATCCCATATCCCCAACTGGTTGTCTCTCAATTTTCCATCCTCTGCTACAGCAGAAGCTTCCACTATCACTAGTCCAGTTCCTCCAGCACAAACATCTCTGTACCATTCCACCACTCTGTCAGTAACAAATCCATCTTTTCCCACCATCGAAAATCTTACTAAAGGGGGAAGAACTATTCTGTTCTTTATTTTTATATTTTTTATATTTATACTATCAAATAATTTTGGCATTTTTACCTCTCTGAAACTTTGCTTTGATGTAACATTATATCATATTTTTTATAATTCTATTCAATTTTTTTTGTTTTTTAGAGATAAAGTTAAAAGAAATATCACCAGATAAATATTTTAATATAATTTAAACTCCTATTGCTAAATTGTCAATAACTGTGGTATAATATAATGATTTTTTGAATACGTATAAAAGTAAAATTTATAGGAGGATATATATTAAATGATAGCTACTAGTAATCTTGGAATGAGATTTTCTGGAAGAAAACTGTTTGAAGATGTTAATCTTAAATTTACTCCTGGAAACTGTTATGGTCTTATAGGAGCAAATGGTGCTGGAAAATCTACATTTGTTAAAATACTTTCTGGAGATCTTGATCCTACAGAAGGAGAAGTAATTTTTGATAAAAAAAATAAAAGAATGGCTGTATTAAAGCAGGATCACTTTGCTCATGAAGAAGATGAAGTACTTAATGTAGTTCTTATGGGGCATAAAAAACTTTGGGACATTATTGTGGAAAAAAATGCTATATACGCAAAAAGTGAATTTACTGATGAAGATGGTTTAAAAGCTGCTGAATTAGAAGGAGAATTTGCTGAATTAAATGGTTGGGAAGCTGAAACTGAAGCTGAAACTCTTTTGATGGGATTAGGTATAGGAATTGACTCTCACCATAGACTTATGAAAGAATTAACAGAGCCTGAAAAAGTTAAAATACTTTTGGCACAAGCTCTATTTGGACAACCTGACATACTGCTTTTAGACGAGCCTACTAACGGACTTGATATCAAAGCTATCTCTTGGCTTGAAAATTTCCTTATGAATCTGGATAATACAACTGTTATAGTTGTATCACATGACAGACACTTTTTAAATAAAGTATGTACTCATATTACAGATATCGATTATGGAAAAGTTAAAATGTATGTAGGAAACTATGATTTCTGGTATGAATCAAATGAACTTATGGTAAAACTTCTTTCTTCTAAAAATAAGAAAATTGAACAGAAAAGACAAGAGTTACAAGAATTCATTGCTAGATTTAGTGCCAATGCTTCAAAATCTAAACAAGCTACTTCAAGAAAGAAGCTTCTTGATAAACTTCAATTGGAAGATATGCAGGTATCAAATAGAAAATATCCATTTATAGAATTCAAGCAAGAAAGAGAAGCTGGAAACAACCTTCTTAAAGTTGAAAACCTTACTAAAACTATTGATGGAGTTAAAATTCTTGACAACCTTACATTCACTATCAATACAGGAGACAAAGTTGTTTTCCTTGCTAAAAATGATATTGTTAAAACAACTCTTTTATCAATATTAGCTGGTGAAATGGAAGCTGATTCAGGAACATACACTTGGGGAGTAACTACTACTCAAGCTTATATGCCTAAAGATAACACTAAATTCTTTGAAAATAAAAATCTTAACCTTATAGACTGGTTAAGACCTTACTCACCTGATCAGCATGATGTTTTTGTAAGAGGATTCCTAGGAAGAATGCTTTTCACAGGAGAAGATGCTATGAAGAGCTGCGCAGTTCTTTCAGGGGGAGAAAAGGTAAGATGTATGCTTTCAAGAATGATGCTTACAAATGCCAATGTTCTTATGTTTGATAACCCTAATGACCACTTGGATCTAGAGTCTATCACATCATTGAACAAAGCACTTATCAACTTTAAAGGAACTATATTATTTGGAGCTCATGACCATGAGTTTATCCAGACAGTAGCCAACAGAATTATTGAGATAACTCCTAATGGAATTCTTGATAAAATGATGAGCTATGATGAATATCTTGAAGATGAAAATGTACAGCAAAGATTAGAAGAATTATACGCTGAGTAAAAGTAAAGAAGGATGATTAAAATCATCCTTCTTTTAATTAATATCTATAGAAAATACTGTCTCCAATAAATTCTTTAAGTATAGAATCATCTGGAATATATTTTGAGTCTATATCTACAAAGCAATACAAGAACTTTGTAAGCCTCTTTGCTTCTTCATAATATGGACTGTCTGTTTTTATTTTTATTAATTCTCTTATAGCATATCTTTTTAATACTCCAAGTTCATACACTAAGTTAGAGTTGAACATTGCATCTGCATCTTCCTGGAATGGAAAAATATACTTTTCTTCCCCTTTTCTTACAGAATTCCACATAGCAATAGTTTCCTCAACAGATGTATCTCTAGCCAAACTATCTCTTACCAGACGTCTTATTTCTCTTACATCACTTGTTGCAATTCTATTATGTCTGTCTATATTTAACTGTGTCAAACAGCTCACATATATCTTAAATTTATTTTTCTTTGGTATAGCAGCTGTTAATTTTTCATTAAGTCCATGTATTCCCTCTATGATTATAAGTCCATGTTCTGGAACTTTCATCATTTTTCCTACTTTTTCTCTCTCACCGCTTATGAAATTATATTCTGGTATCTCTACTTCTTTTCCAGCTATAAGATCTCTAAGATTTTCATTCAATAATTTCAAATCAAGAGCATCTATAGTTTCATAGTCCTTATTTCCGTCTTCATCAAGAGGAACATTCTTTCTTCCAATATAGTAATCATCCAGAGATATCACTATTGGTGTTATTTCATTAGCTCTTAAATGAAGATACAATCTTTTACTGAATGTTGTCTTTCCAGAAGAAGAAGGCCCAGCAATAGTTACTAATTTTATATTTTCATTTGCTGTTATCTGATCAGCTATTTTACCAATGTTTTTATGATGAAGAGCTTCGTTTATTCTTATTAATTCTGGAATTTCTCCTTTTAATATTTTTTCATTTAATGTACCAATAGTAGAAACATCAAGGATATCATTCCAACGCCCTGTTTCTTGAAATACTTTTGCCATTTTAGGATTATCTATATATGGTGGAAGTTCATTTGGGTTTTTAGTTGGATACTTTATTAAAAATCCTCCATTATATACAGAAATTTCATATAATTTTACATCTTTAGTGGATGAATATGGAACTTCATAAATAAAATCAAAATATCCATCTATTTCATACTCCATCATTCCAGTCCATCCAGAATTATCAAGTAATGTTCTTATATCTTTTCTTGGTATAGTACTGCTTCTGCTTTTTAAAGCATCATTATCTTGACATATCAATCTTATTGGATACCCTTTTTCTATTATCTCCTGCATCTTTTTATCTATTTTTTTAATACCTTCTTCAGTTATTTTTTCACCTCTTGTTACTGTCCCATAAGTTCCATTATTTAAAGAATGATCTATTTCTACTTCAATATCTGGAAAAGTTTCATATACTGCTTTTAGAAAAATAAGTTTTAATGTTACTGCATACTTTTTAGGATCAAACGCTACCATAAAAACACCTCATTTTTTCATATTTTAAGTTTCCAACAATCTTTTCTGTAATATTATTAAAGACTTGTTTATATTATACCAGATATTTCGAGAATTTTTCTACTTTTTAAATAAAAAAGGAGAATAAACTGCAAGCAGAAATATCCCTTTAGAAATTTCATTTCAACTTTTCAGCTATTCTCTCTTATTTTTTATTTTATCTAAACATTAAATTGCATATCCATACTGAAGTTAATAATCCTGCTAAGTCAGCCAAAAGTCCAGCTGCTACTGCATGTCTTGTCTTTCTTATACTCACTGCTCCAAAATATACTGCAAGTACATAGAATGTTGTTTCTGTTGATCCCATCATTGTTGAAGCTATTCTTCCTATTAACGAATCTGGTCCATATGTCATCATCAGGTCGTTCATTACTCCAGTTGCTCCTCCTCCAGATAATGGTCTCATTATTGCCATTGGCAGTACTTCTCCCGGCATTCCTATCACTGAAAATATTGGATTTAATACTTTCATCATTATATCTATACATCCTGAGCTTCTGAATATTCCTATTGCTACAAGCATTGCCACTAGAAATGGAATTATTCTTATTGCTGTTGTAAACCCTTCCTTTGCTCCTTCACAGAAAACTTCATATACTTTTATCTTCTTCACAAAGAATGCATATCCTACTATTACAAATATTATCATTGGTATTGCAAAAAGTGATATCTGATTCATTATCATTACAAACATTTTCTATTCCTCCCTCATCTGTTTTATTACTAAATTTTCTCTCTTTTAAAGGCTGGCAGCTTTTGTAAAATTTTACAAGATATTATCCCTACTGCTGTTGAAGCTATTGTAGCTATTATTGTAGGTGCTATAATCTCTGTTGCGTTTGCTGAACCTGCTGCCGTTCTGTATGCTATTACACTTGAAGAAATAAGAGTTACAGATGAAGTATTTATTGCCAAAAACATTACCATTGCATTTGATGCTTCGTCTTTATTGGTATTCAAGTCCTGTAGTTCCTGCATAGCTTTTATCCCTAATGGTGTTGCTGCATTTCCTAATCCGAAGAAGTTCGCTGCCATATTCGCTACCATACTTCCCATAGCTGGGTGATCTGCTGGTACTTCTGGGAACAATCTTATCATAAGAGGCTTCATCGCTCTTCCCATTGCTCTTACCATTCCTGCTTCTTCAGCTATTTTCATAAGACCTAGCCATAATGCCATTACCCCTACCAATCCAATTGATATCTCTACTGCTGTTCCTGCTGAAGATATCGCCGAATCAGTAACTGCCTGAATCTTTCCAGTAAACATAGAAACTATTACTCCAATAACAATAAGTCCGCACCAAATTCCATTAATCATTTTTTTTCCTCCTGAATGTTTTTGTTCATATTATCTGTTCTATATTATATTCTATCAAATTTTCTGGAATTTTCTATCAAACAAAATAAATATATATTTGTTCATATTTTTATAAAATAACCATTAGAAATAAAAGATATTAAAAAAAATAAAATTCATATTTTATGTATAAAAATAATTTTACATATAAAAAACCCAGCTGATTCATACCAACTGGGTTATGTCATCTTATTTTATTTTTTCTCTAAATATACCACATTTTCATCTACAAATCCAAGTTCTTTAGCTAAATGACAAGCATAGAAATGTCCTTCTCCAACTTCTTGAAGTTTTGGATCTTCCTGTCTGCATATATCTTTTGCATAAACACATCTTTTTGCAAATCTACATCCTTTTTCAGGATTGATAGGAGAAGTAATCTCTCCTTGAAGTCTTATTCTTTCCATTTTCTTAGTTACACTAGCTACTGGTATAGCTGATAATAGTGCTTTTGTATATGGATGAATAGGATTCTTAAACAAGTCTTTTGATGGAGCTTTTTCAACAAGCTGTCCTAAATACATAACTGCAATATCATCAGAGAAATGTTTTACAACTGATAAGTCATGTGTTATGAACATATATGTAAGTCCAAATTCCTCTTGAAGATCTTGCATCAGGTTCAATACTTGTGCTTGAATAGAAACGTCAAGAGCAGATACTGGCTCATCACAAACTATGAATTTAGGATTCAATGCAAGTGCTCTGGCAATACCTATTCTTTGTCTTCTTCCTCCATCAAGTTCATGAGGATAAGTGTTTATAAGTCTTTCACTTAATCCAACTGTCTCCATAAGTTCCATTACTCTTTTATCACGATCTTCTCTATTTTTATAGATTCCGTGAATAATAAGTGGTTCTGCAATAATTTCACTTACAGTCATTCTTGGATTCAAAGACGCAAACGGGTCTTGGAAAATGATCTGCATTTTTTGTCTGATTTCTATCATTTGCTCTTTTGTATAATTTCTAATATTTTTTCCTTCGAATAAAATTTCTCCATCAGTAGCTTCCAGAAGTCTCAAAATAACTCTTCCTGTAGTTGATTTTCCACAACCAGATTCTCCAACTACTCCTAGTGTCTTTCCTTCACGAATTGAAAAATTTACATCATCTACTGCATGAAGTAATCCTTTTGGAGTATTAAAATATTTCTTTAGATTTTTTACTTCAAGTAAAACTTTGCTATTTTCCATTATTTTTTATCCTCCTGTTCCTCTTTAAATTCTACCAATCCTTCGCAAATAAGGCATCTTACTTTATGTCCTTCAGTTACTTCTACAACATTTGGATCCTGCTTAGAGCAAAGTTCTGTTGCATGAGGACATCTAGGATGGAATTTACATCCTTTTGGCAGATCAGTAGGGTCAGGCATTAACCCTTGAATAGGTTTTAATCTAGTAGTTTCTTCATCTAAGCTTGGAATAGATCCAAAAAGTCCATGTGTATATGGATGTTTAGGATTTTCAAAAACATCTAATAATGTTCCTGCTTCTATTATTTCTCCAGCATACATTATAGCTACTTTATCACATACTTGTGCAACTACTCCAAGGTCATGTGTAATAAGGATCATTGCAGTTTTAAATTTTTCTTTAAGGTCATTCATCAAATCAAGAACTTGAGCTTGAATAGTAACATCTAGTGCAGTTGTTGGTTCATCTGCTATCAGAAGCTTTGGATTACATGCAAGAGCTATTGCTATGACAACCCTTTGCTTCATTCCTCCAGAAAATTGATGTGGGTAATCATTTACTCTGGCACCTGGAATTCCAACAAGCTCAAGCATATCTTTTGCTTTTTCTAAAGCTGCTGCTGCTCCTATTTGCTCATGGATATCTATAACCTCAGCTATTTGTTCTCCAACAGTCATAACTGGATTAAGAGAAGTCATTGGATCTTGGAATATCATTGATATCTGGCTTCCTCTGATTTTTCTCATTCCTTCTTCAGTTTCTTTCAAAAGATCTTTTCCAAAGAATTTAATAGATCCTTTTATTACCTTTCCAGGAGGATTTGGAACAAGTCCCATAATACCTAGAGCAGAAGTTGTTTTCCCAGCTCCAGTTTCTCCAACAAGACCTATAGTCTCTCCTTCATTAAGTTCTATATCAAGTCCATTAACAGCAGATACTGTTTCGCTTTCTGTAACATATTGAATAGTTAAATCTTTTATGTCCAATAATTTTTCGCTCATTTTATAATTCCCCCTAACTCTATTATTGTTTTAATCTTGGATCTAGTGCATCTCTAAGTCCGTCTCCTAAAAGGTTCAATGATAAGATAGTTATCATTATAGCCACTCCTGGGAATGTAGTTACCCACCATGCATATCTAAGGTATTGTCTACCTCCAGACAGCATAGATCCCCATTCTGGAGCAGGAGGCTGTATTCCTAGTCCAATAAAACTCAATCCTGCTGTTGATAAGATTGCACTTGCAACCCCTAGAGTTCCTTGTACAATTACAGGAGCTAATGAGTTAGGAATTATATGTCTAAATATTATTCTTGCATTACTTGCACCAATAGCTTTTGCAGCTTCAACAAATTCCTGATCTCTTATAGAAAGAACTGAAGCTCTAACTATTCTTGCATATCTAGGTATATTAGATACACTGATAGCAACCATCAGGTTAAGTATACTTGGTCCTAGTGCAGAAACGATAGCAATAGCCAAAAGAATACTTGGTACTGCTAGGAATATATCCATTATTCTCATAATTATATTATCCAATTTTCCACCATAGTATCCAGCTAGAGCTCCCAAAGTTCCTCCACATACAATTGATATTCCAACTGCTACGATTCCAACTTTTAATGATACTCTTGCACCATGGATAAGTCTTGCAAATATGTCTCTACCAAATTCATCAGTTCCAAGCCAGTGAGCTGCACTTGGTCCTTGCAATCTGCTTCCTAAATTCTGTTTGATTACTACTGTGTCATAATTCGCTATAACATCAGCAAATAATGCTAATAAAACTAATATACATAAAATAACAAGTCCTAAAAGAGCCATTTTATTCTTTTTCAGCATTCTCCATACTTCTCTCCATTGGCTTCTTTTTTTATTAGCTTGTTTTGTATTTTCTTTAGATGACATCTTAATCCCCCTTACTACTTATATTGTGATTTGATTCTAGGATCAACATAAGCATACAATATATCTACCAATAGATTTACAACACTGAATGTTGCGGCTAGGAATATAACCGCTGCTAGAACTGTTGGAGTATCCTTTTGTCTGATAGCATCAACCATAAGTCTTCCTACACCAGGCCATGAGTAAACTGATTCTGTAAGAACAGCTCCTCCTAAAAGACCACCAAATTGTAATCCAACTACTGTGATTATTGGGATTAGCGCATTTTTAAGAGCATGTTTATTGATTACAACTTTTTCTGCAACCCCTTTAGCTCTCGCAGTTCTGATATAATCCTGTCTTATAACTTCCAGCATAGAAGAACGCGTCATTCTCGTTATGATAGCAGCAGATCCTACCCCTAAAGTTACTGACGGCAGTATCAAACTCTTGAGGCCATCAAATCCTCCAGAAGGTAATAA
Organism: Fusobacterium ulcerans; assembly: GCF_003019675.1. Lineage (NCBI taxonomy): Bacteria > Fusobacteriati > Fusobacteriota > Fusobacteriia > Fusobacteriales > Fusobacteriaceae > Fusobacterium > Fusobacterium ulcerans. The sequence goes on from NZ_CP028105.1 coordinate 3,484,837, forward strand.
CCCTAATTTAACAGAGAAAGTAAGTATAAGCATAAGTCCTAACCAGAATACTGGCATAGAAACTCCAAGTAATGCTAATATCATACTGAAACTGTCTAAGAACGAATATTGTCTTGTAGCCGAAATAATACCAACTGGTATACCTATACAAACTGAAATTATTATTCCAATAACAGCTAATATAAGTGTATTTGGGAATCTAGAAAATATTTCTCCAAAAACCTCTCTTCCAGTAGTGTAAGATCTTCCAAAGTCACCAACAACAGCTTTTCCCACATATCTAAAATACTGAACCAAGAATGGATCATTAAGTCCCATTTCTTCTCTCAATTTCAAGATTGCCTCTTTAGGTGCATTTTCACCCAAAATTAACTGTGCTGGATCCCCAGGAGTTAATGACATGATAGTAAAAACTAAAAGCGATACTCCTAATAATACAGGAATAAGTAATAAAAGTCTTCTTAATACGTATTTGTGCATCTTTTAGTACGACACTCTAACTTTTTAAAGTGCTCTCTCCTTTCCTTTAAATTTTAATATATATTTTAATTTTTGTTGCAAACCCTTTTTATTTTAAAGGGCTGAATCTAAAAAGTATAAATTTTAGATGCAGCCCTTCTCTAAATATTTATTTTTTAAGTTAGTTTCTTTTTAAAATTAAATTTGTTTAAATTTTGTACCATATAATCTATGGTGTCCTGCTGCTTTTAATTTAAAGTTGTCTACATATTTTTGTAATCCAGCATTTTGAGCTTTGTATGCTGTTATGTATAAAGGCACTTCTTCTTGAACTATAATTTGTACTTCATTATATAAAGCTTTTCTTTCATCTTGATCATTTGAATTTCTTGCTTTTGTTAATAATTCATCAACTTTAGGATTGTCATAGAATGCTCTGTTTCCAGCTCCACCGAAGCAAGATGTATGAAGTAATGGATATAATCCATAGTCAGCATCTCCAGTTACACTTACCCATCCTAGGATAAACATTTCATGGTCTCCTCTAGAAGTACCATCTAAGAATGCTCCCCACTCAAGAGTTTCAACAGCTATATCTACTCCAATAGCTCTTAATTGATCTTGAACTATTATAGCAATATCTCTTCTGTCTGGATTTTCATTGATCCAGATTTTTGATTTAAATCCATTTGGATATCCAGCTTCAGCTAATAGAGTTTTAGCTTTATCTATATCAACTGTCCAAGCTTTTGCTTCATCACTATGTCCAAATACTTTTGGTCCGATAAGTGAATTAGCTTTTGTAGCTGATCCTTTATATACTGTAGAGATGATATCGTCTACATTGATTGCAGATGCAATAGCTTGTCTTACTCTTACATCATTAAATGGTGCTTTTTTAGTATTAAATCCAATGTAATCTATAGATAGAGATGGCTCTTCTAAGAATACTAGGTTTTTGTCTTCTCTTATTCTTTCTTTATCCATTCCTTCAATATCATAAGCTATATCGATTTCTCCAGTTTCTAATCCTATTGTTCTGTTAGTTGCTTCAGGTATTGCTCTGAATATAACATTTTTTATAGGAGTTTCCCCTAAGAAATAATCTGGGTTAGCCTCAAGAACTATTCTGTCTCCAGAAGCCCATGATACAAATTTGTATGGTCCAGTTCCTACTGGATGCTGTCCATATGAATCTCCAGAAGCTTTAACAGCTTTTTCATTAAGTATAGCTGTTGTTGGATGGCATAAATGGCTTAATAAAGCTCCAAATGGTTGTTTAGTTATTACTTTAACAGTATTTTCATCTACTACTTCTACTTTATCCACAGTCCCTATAATGTGAGATACTTGTGGAGAACTTTTCATTCTGTCTAAAGAGAACTTAACATCTGCTGCTGTTAAAGGCTCACCATTGTGGAATTTTACTCCTTTTCTTAAATGGAATACAGTTGTCACATCATCTGGCTGTTCCCATGATTCAGCAAGACTTGGTATAATATTCATATTTTCATCTTGTTCAACTAATCTATCATATATTTGAACTGTTACTTTTGATGACGGTGCATCATTTGTTGCATGTGGATCCAAAGATTTTGCATCTGCTCCATTAGCTACTACCAAAGTATCTTTTGTTGCTGCCTTTGCTCCTGTTGTTTCTTTACTTCCACCACAAGAGATAAATAAGAATACTGATAGAAGTGCTAAGATCAATAGATGTAATTTCTTTTTCATAAATAACATTCCTCCCTAAAATTATATTTTTATTTTCGTTTCATTTTGAAAAATTATTGCCACATTTTTAAAAATGAAAACTTATTTTGAGTGTACATAATTGAAATGATTGTTTTTATTACAACACTCTTTCTATAATAAGGATACAACATTTTAAAAATAAGTAAAGAAATATTTTTTTCTACATCCCTTCAACATTGTCTTTTTTAAATATAATTATAGAAAGAATGTACTATTTATTAGGCTTTAAGTCAAATTTATAAAATTTATATGGCAAATATAGATTTTATATATGATAAAATATCGTATTATCTATAGAACAAGAATACCAATTTTTCAGTCTTAAAATTAATTTTTTTTAATAATTAGTGAAAAAATGAGCTTATTTTTTTGAGTAAATTTTTGAAGCTACATAAGCTGTTATCGGCACTGCAACCAAAATACCTATGCTTCCACAAAAAGCTCTTAATATCTCAACAACTATTGATTCAAAGTTTAATATTCTTATAAGTGGATATTGACTTTTTTGTAGGTATATAAAAATGGTAGTCATAAGACTGCTTCCTATATAAGCAAGAATAAGTGTATTGATCATTGTTCCAATGATATCACTTCCTATTCGCATTCCAGAAAGAAACAATTCTTTTCCATGTATATCTTGATTTTTTTCTTTTATTTCATTCAATGCTGAAGAGATAGACATAGCTACGTCCATTACAGCTCCCATACTTCCGAGTATAACCCCAGCTGAGATAACCTCTTTTATTTTTATATTCTGCAACATAGAAGCATAATTTAAAGCCTCAGTTGTAACATATCCAGTCAATCTCATTGTATTTACAAAAGTGAAAGACAGTATCCCTGCCACTAAAACTCCACCTATTGCCCCTAATATTGCTATTATCCCCTTGTTATTAAAACCTGTCATGAGATATATAGTAACTATAGAAGCAAAGAGGGCTGTTATAACTGATAATAATATTGGAGAATATCCAACTATTATTCCTGGAATAAAAACTTTATATATGAATACAACTACAAGTAAAAGCGCTATCATCGCTTTAAATCCTTTGAACTTTGAAAAAGCCAAAGTTGTAATTACAAAAAGTGCTCCTAAATATATTATGTCATTTCTTTTATCTTTGTCTGCTACATAATATTTTTCATTTCCCTCTTCATCAATATCATGATAAAGAACTACATTGTCTCCCTCTTTTACATTTATATTAAAAGCATCTTCCCTATAGATAGGAAATTCAACAAGAATTTTATCCCCTTTCCTATCTCCTTCCATTATAACCACATCATAAAGAAGTATTTCTTTTAACTCTTCAACTTCTTCCTCTGGTGAAAGACAGTCTTCCAATTTCAATATTTTCCCTTTTATGTATTCCTCTTGAGAATATACTGTCATAGAAAATAATGAGTATATCATTAATGCTAGTAATAAAATTTTTTTCATAATCCTCTCCTGTTATCATTTATCCCCATACTTAGTAGAATACTTTAAATCCATACAAAATTCAACTTTTATTTTAAAAAAATTATAAAAAAAACGAGGATATCTCCTCGTTCTTTATTTAATTATTTTCTGATTCCTAATCTAGCGATTAAGTTTCTGTATCCTTCAAGATCTTTCTTAGTTAGGTAAGCTAGTAATCTTTTTCTTTGTCCTACCATTTTTAATAATCCTAATCTTGAGTGGAAGTCTTTTTTGTGAACTCTTAAGTGATCAGTTAGGTGATTGATCTTTTCAGTAAGAAGTGCGATTTGTACTTCAGTAGATCCTGTATCTCCTTCAAATTTTCCAAACTCTTTAACTATTTCTGCTTTACTTCTCATAGCCATTTTATGTTTCCTCCTAAATTATATATTATTTGAGCCAAGTAATACGGGGCTAATCGTAAAACTGAGCACAAATTTACTAGATAATCATATCATATTATCTAAAAAATGTAAATGCTTTATTATTTTTATTCTTGATTTTCTTTATCAAATTCCTTATCTTCTTCTATTTTTTCAATTACTTCTTCTTTTTCTTTCTCTTCTATAACTTCATCAGCTTTTATTTCAGCAGCTTCTTTTTTTGATTCAGCTAAATCAGCAAGAGTCTTTCCGTTCATTAAAGCTTCAAATTCTGCTCTGTTAAGAGTTTCTTTTTCTAATAAAGCTTTTGCTATGACATCTAATTTATCAAAATTATCTCTTAATAATTTTAAAGTTTCTTGATACTGAGTATTTACTATTGAAAGAATTTCTTCATCTATATCTTTTCCAGTTTCTTCACTGTAATATTTCTGCTGGAATAAATCTCCTTCTCTAGTTCCGTCAAGAAGTATTGGTCCAAATTTATCTGACATTCCATAAACTTTTACCATACTGTGAACAATACCTGTAACATGCTGAATATCACTGCTTGCTCCTGTAGTTATATCATTAAATACAATCTGCTCAGCTGCTCTTCCACCTAAAGCATATTTTATCATATTTAAGTATTCACTTTTAAAATAATATCCCTTTTCCTCTTCAGGAAGCGACATAGTAAACCCTCCAGCTCTTCCTCTTGGAACTATTGTTACTTTATGAACGGGGTCTGTATTTGGCAGTAAATGAGTTACAACAGCATGTCCTGCTTCGTGATAAGCTGATATTTTTCTCTCTTTTTCTACTACTACTTTAGATTTTCTTTCTGGTCCTATACTTACTTTTTCAGATGCTTCTTCCAAGTCATCCATAGTTATTTCTTCTCTGCCTTCTCTTGCAGCAAGAATTGCAGCTTCATTAAGCATATTTGCAAGGTCAGCCCCTACAAATCCCGGAGTTTTCTTAGCTATTATAGATAAGTCTACATCTTTAGCAATTTTTTTACCTCTAATGTGTACTTTTAATATTTCTTCTCTTCCTTTAATATCAGGATTATCAACTATTACCTGTCTGTCAAATCTTCCAGGTCTCATTAAAGCTTTATCCAGTATCTCAGGTCTGTTAGTTGCAGCAAGTACTATGATAGTTTCATCAGTTCCAAACCCATCCATCTCTACTAGAAGCTGGTTAAGAGTTTGTTCTCTCTCATCATTTCCTCCACCTTGTCCAGAACCTCTTTTTCTACCTACAGCATCTATCTCATCAATAAATATGATACAAGGAGCACTTTTTCTAGCTTTGTTAAATAAATCTCTTACTCTTGAAGCTCCTACCCCTACGAACATTTCTACGAATTCAGATCCAGACATGCTGAAAAATGGTACTTTAGCTTCTCCAGCTACCGCTTTAGCAAGAAGAGTTTTACCTGTTCCAGGTCCTCCTAGCAGCAATACTCCTTTAGGTATCTTTGCTCCTACTTTTTTAAATTTTTCTGGTTCTTTTAAGAAACTTACAACTTCTTCAAGTTCTACTTTTGCTTCTGGAATACCTGCTACATCAGCAAATGTTACCTTAGATATCTCTTCACCATTATCTTTAGCTTTAGATTTTCCCATATTAAATATTTGAGGTCCTCCACCGCTTCCTTTGTTCATTCTATTAAGCATGAATATCCATACTCCTATCAATAGAAGCATTGGGAACCAAGATGCAAGCATATTTAATAAGAATGGTAATTCCTGAGGTGGAAGTGATTTTATAGAAGCACTGTTCTCTTCTATTGTTTTAACTAAAACAGGATCATCTCCCAATCTGTCAGTTATCATTCTTGCTTTATATGATTTCACTTCTTTCTTTTCATCTTCAGGTGAATAACCATATACATATCCTTCTTTTTCATTAACTTTTATTATCTCTTTGTTTTTTACATGACTTATAAATTCACTATATCCAATTTCATTACTTGGAGTTTTAGTATTAGTTGATAAAAGAGCTGGAGCAGAAGCTATCAATGTAACAATGAAAAGCAGCATAACAAAACCCTTAAAATTAAATTTTCCTCCAAGGCTTTTTAATTTGTTAGCACGATCCTCTTCTTTGTTGTTGTTTTGGTTCAATCCATCTCTTAATTTAGATTTAAGCTCTTCTTTTCTTTCTTTTATCTCATCATGTATTTTCTCTTTTTCTTCTTTTTTCTTTTCTTCATCTTCTTGTGGTTTTTTACTATCTGGCTCTTCAGAGGTTTTCTTTTCGTCTTCTTGTGGTTTTTCTTTTTTCTCAGACTCTCTTACCTCTTCTTCCTCTATGTAAAGCACTTTTTCTTCCATAAAATCTTCTCTGTTCAACTACTGATCCTCCTTATATTCAATTTTACACAGCTTTTATAATCAGAATTTTTATATTTTTCATTTCCTTTTATTCCTGCAATCCATACTATCTCTTCATTATACAAAACTAAAGGGATTGTATCTCTTTTTTCTTTTGGAACTTTTTCATTTATAAGGATATCTTTTACTTTCTTTTCTGATGTCATTCCTATTGGAATTATTCTGTCTCCATCTTTTCTGCTTCTGATTTTAAGTTTATCTCCCATTTTTAAGCTGGTATAAAAGTTTTGATTGTCATATAATATTTTATCAGTAAAAGATGCCTCTATTACATATTCTCCAAATATTATCTGACCTGGTATTTCTAATTCCACTTCTTTTATACATTGATTTTCCTTTTTTGTGTTCTTTTCTATTGCAAGGAAATCATATTCTTTTTTAAGAACAAATTCCCCATTTAAAGAAATATCTTTGCTACCTCCTTTATCTAAAATATCTTCTATCAGTTGGATTTTCTTTCTCGACACTTCTATACCATAACTGTATAAATATTGTATCAATACTTTACTGAGAAGATATTTATCTAGCTTTTTCAATTTTTCTATACTTAATTTATTATTAACAACATATTCTTCAAGCCTTATTTCCAAAACTTTATTTACTTCTCTTATCTCTTCTATCAAAGAGTAAAGTTTATCTTTAAATTTAGGATTATATCTTTTTTCTATAAATGGAATAAGATCTAATCTTATACTATTTCTTGTAAATTCATTTTCAAAATTTGTCTCATCTATTCTATAAGGAATACTATTCTTATTCAAATATTCAACTATATCTTTTTTATAGATTTCAGATATTGGTCTGATATATACATCTCTTTTAGCAACAATCCCTTCAAGTCCTTCAAGACCAGCTCCTCTTGTCAATCTAAACATAAATGTTTCTAACTGATCATCTTTATTATGAGCCAAAGCAATTTTATTAGCTCCTATTTTTTCAAAGACTTCTTTAAAAAGATCATATCTTGCTTTTCTTCCAGCTTCCTCTAAAGTAAGACCCATATCTTTACCTAGTGCTGTTATATTTATTTTTCTGCTAAAAACTTGTAATCCTTTTTTCTTTCCATATTCTATTGAAAATTTTTCATCACCATCAGAATTTTCTCCTCTTAATAGGTGATTTATATGCACAAGAACCATATCAAAATTTATGTTTTCCCTGAGTTTCATCAACATTTCAACTAAAAAAACTGAGTCAGGGCCTCCTGAAAAACCAACTACTATTTTATCATTTTTTTCTACTAAATTGTCTTTTTTGTTTTTTCTTAGGATTTCCCCGTATAAATTCATAAATTCTCCATTTCATTTTCATAAAATTATAACATATCTTACTGTTTTTTTGCAAAATTATTTAATTATATTTCATTATTTTTTATTACTTCATACTCTCGTGTTTTATAATTGAAGAATATGTTTATTTCCTCTTTATTTCCATTAAAGATATTAAAAGAAAAAAGTTCAAGTTCACTATTTTTATGCCCTTCTCTTACACTTTTAAAGCCTTTCTCTTTTATTATACTGTTGTGAAGCTCAGAATCCTTTAAGCTAATTAACCATTCAGGATAAAATCCTGGTTTTCCTAACATTATAAAATCAAATTTTAAATATTCTTCAAAAACTTTAATATCCTTAAATCCTTTTTCTATATAGAAATCATGTAATATGTTAAAAAGTGCTGATTCTTTATGATTTATTTTTAAATATCCTTTTTTGTCATAATAATCTGCTATTTCCTCATAAAAATCAAAAGAGCTTTTATAATATCTCTTTATTATATAATCTGCACTCATAGTAAATTTCTCTGAGTTATAATAGTAATCTAATATCTTTTCAAGATTTTTAAGTTTTATTATTTCAGCAAAAGATATAAATTTATTTGAAAAAACTTCATATGGAGGTTTAGAAAAATATTTATACTCATATTTTTCAGCCTCATTGTACATTTGAGTTCCCCTTAATAATTTCAGGAATCCAAGCTGTATCATCTCTGGTTTTAAATCATGAACATATTCAAAAGACTTTTTAAATATTTCATATGTTTCATAAGGAAGTCCAGCTATAAGGTCAAGATGAAGATGAATATTTTTATTTATCCTTCTTACATTATGAGCCAGTTTATCCAATATATTATTCCTGTTTATACTTTTCATAGTATCTGGATTTATAGTCTGCACTCCTATTTCAAATTGAAAGTATCCTTTTGGCACTGTTTCAAGAAAATCCAATGTTTCATCATCAAAAATATTTGCATTTATTTCAAAGTGAAATGTTATCCCTTCTCTATAATTTTCCAAAAGAAATTTCCATATCTCCATATATCTTTCTTTCTTCAGATTAAATGTTCTGTCTACAAATTTTAAAAGTTTTATTGGAGAATCTAAAAATATTTTTAAATCCTCTTTTACTCTGTCCAATGAATAATATCTTACAGTTTTATCTATTGAAGACATGCAGTATGAACAATTAAAAGGGCATCCTCTTGAACTTTCATAATAAAATATCTTAGTTTTATCCTGCAATTCTTCTTTTTCATATGGAAATGGAATTATATCCAAATCTTCTATTATCTTTTCTGTGCCATTGAAACATACTTCTCCATCTTTTCTATAAACAAGGCCCATTACTTTGTCGTTCTCTTCAGTCAAAAAGTTTAAAAAAACTTTTTCTCCTTCTCCTATAAGGATACTATCTATTTCTGGGTTTTCTTCCATTATCTTCTCCCAGCCAAAAGATACTTCTGGTCCTCCCAATATAATTTTTACATTTGGAAGTACTTTTTTTATCTCCTTTACTATCTCGAATACATATTCTTTATTCCAGATATATGTTGAAAAAATTATTTTATCTGGATTCAGCTCAAAAATATCCTTTATTATATTCAAAAGCTGATTATTAATATTTGTTTCATATATTTCTACTTTTATATTACTATTTGTTTCTGTGTATTTTTTAAGATATCTCACTGCCAGATTCAAATGCACATATTGGCTGTTTATGGCAGCTATAACTACTTTGCTCACTATTTATTCTCCTTATTTTTTCTTTGAAATTCCAAATGTTCTCTATATGTTTTGCTAAAAAAGTGTCCTCCATCCCCTGTGGCAACAAAAAACAGGTAGTCTGTATCAGCTGGATTGTATGCTGCTTCTACTGAAACTACACTTGGATTAGATATTGGCCCTGGGGGAAGTCCCTTATATTTATAAGTGTTATATGGTGAATCTATTTCCAAATCTTTATAATACATTCTTCTTTTTTTATAATCATACAAAAAATTCACTGTTGCATCAGAAGAAAGTGTCATTTTCTTTTTTATTCTATTGTAAAATACAGAAGCCATAAGAGGTTTTTCTTTATCAAGTTTAGCTTCTCTTTCTAAAATAGATGCCATTATCAATTTTTGATAGAATTCATCTTTATCTTCATATTTTTCTGGTGGAAACTTTTTCAGAAATTCTCTCAATAATGTTCTTATTATAAGTCTCTCGTTATAACTTTCTGGTATATAATATGTTTCTGGATATAAATATCCTTCAAAATTTCCTTCTGGTGTAGGATAGGGAAATTCTATTCCATTAAACTCTTTATAAAATTTATCCTTGTCTATTCTTCCATTTTTTTCTAAAAGATCAGCTATTTCAGCTATGCTGTATCCCTCTGGAATAGTCAATTTAAATACTTTATCTTTTCCTGCCTCAAGAACATCTATAAGATCTTTCATTGACATTTCGCCTTTCAGCTCATAATATCCTGCCTTTATTCCTTTTCCTTCATTTCTGTATTTCAAATAAACTTTAAAAACAAAGCTGTCTGAAACAGGGAGGCTTGATAGAGATGCTTTTAATGGGACACCTCTTTTTATCTCAATTATCTTATGATAATTTACTTTTTTATTTATTTCAAAGTAGAAGAAAACTACTACTATTGTTGCAATTAGAATGAACATCCCTGCAATAGTATAGATCCATTTTTTCATTTCAAACTCCTTATATTATATTTTCTTATATTATAACATAATCTACCCTACTATCAAGGATTTGTTGCTTTCTTTTTCAAAAAATAAAAACGACTCAAAAGAAATCTTAATGAGTCTTTGAGCCGTCTTATATATTTATTATTGTTTTTTCTCTTTAGCTTTTTCTATTAAAGGCTTTCTTCCTTTTTTCTCTTGCTTGAATATTTCAATAATCTCTTCTGCTTCTTGGAAAGGAACAGATAAGAAAGAGAAGTTTTCATATACTTCAACATTCTTTAATTTTCTTTCATCAACTTTAGTTTTACTAGTTACCATTTCTACTAATTTCTTAGGAGTCATGTCATTTTTTCTTCCTAAAGCAACAAATAGTCTTACTTTACCAGTTTTTTCCAATGGAGCACTGTTATTTATTTCATTATAATTGCTTTCATCAAGAACATCTTCATATGAATGTTTGATAAGAGCAGCAACGATATCCACTGCATCTTCACCATTTAAAAGTTCTCTTGAAAGTTCTTTGAAGTTATCAAAATTATTTTCAGCAAGTATATGATTTAATTCTTCTATTAATCTGAATTTCTTAACTTGAATTACATCTTTTACACCTGGAACTCTTTCTTTTCTGATTTCAGTTTTTACAATTTTTTGAATTTGAAGAAGTCTTCTGTATTCCTGTGGAGTGATAAATGTTATAGCAGTTCCTTCTTTACCAGCTCTTCCAGTTCTTCCAATTCTATGTACATAGCTTTCAGCTTCCTGTGGTATAGAATAGTTGATTACATGAGAAAGATCATTTACATCTATTCCTCTTGCAGCTACGTCTGTTGCTACCAATACATTTATTTTTTTAGCTTTAAATCTCTTTAAAGTTACTTCTCTATAGTTTTGACTGATATCTCCATGAAGCCCTTCAGCGTCATATCCTCTGTCATTTAATTTTCCAACTACATCATTTACATCATTTTTAGTTCTACAGAAAACTATTCCATAGAAATCTTTAGTAAGATCTATTATTCTGCATAAAGCTTCAAATTTATCTCTTTCATGTACTTCAAAATAGATTTGATCAGTAAGGTCAGTTGTAAGTTCTCTAGTTTTTACAGCTAAAACTTCATAATCTCTCATATGTTTTTTAGCAACTTTTAATATCTCATTTGGCATTGTAGCAGAGAAGAAAAGCATTCTTTTTTCATCATTTGTAGATTCAAGAATTTTTTCTACATCTTCTAGGAATCCCATGTTAAGCATTTCATCAGCTTCATCTAATATGAAATATTTAAGGTTGTCTAATTTTATAAGTTTTCTGTCCATCAGATCCATTACTCTTCCTGGAGTTCCAACTATTATGTCAGTTCCTTTTTTCAATTGTCTGATTTGGAATTCTATTGATTGTCCCCCGTATACAGGAGTTATTCTTATTTTTTTACCATTTGCAAGACTGTTCATTTCTTCAGCAACTTGGATAGCAAGTTCTCTAGTAGGAGCTAAAACAATAGCTTGTACTACTTTTCCAGGCTCAAATCTTTCTAATATTGGTAGAGAGAAAGCAGCTGTTTTACCAGTTCCTGTCTGTGCCTGTCCTATTATATCCTTTTCTCCATCTAATAATGCCGGTATAGTTAAAGCTTGTATAGGTGTTGGTTTTTCATATCCTTTTTTTGAAAGAGCCTTTATTGTTTTCTCTCCCAGTCCTAATTTTTTGAATTCTTCTAATTTTTCCATTCTTCACGTCCTTATTTAAATTATTTTATTTCATCATACCACACTAAAAAATCTCATATGCATTTAAAAACAATCAGAGTTTCTTTCCCTCGTGTTCTACAACAAAAAATGTTTTGTAGCATTATAGGAATCCTCTTGTTCTTTTTAAAGATATTTTTAACGGTGTGTTATAAAACAAAATACATTTAAATAAATATCTATCTTATTAAAGAATCCTATGTTTACTACCTAAGAATATATTATACTACACTTTTTAAGAAAATGTAAGCCTTATTTTTGTTCTAAAAATGAAACATGCTCTTTTCTCAATAAAAACAGCATGTTTCAAATGTAAATTATTTTTTTCTGCTTATCTTTTTTATCATAAAACTACTTAATAGGAGTACAATCAAACCAATAAAAATATTATAATACAAACTCATATCTTTTGGTTCTTGAACTGGTTCTTTTTCCACCAAATTCATTTTACCTGTTGAAACCAAATCCCTGTCCTTTATCATGCTGCTGAATTCTTCTAGATCATACTTTGGCTTATAAAGATTTTCATCTCCAAAAGTTATCTTGTATTTGCCATTTTCCTCTGTTTTAAACATTATCTTAGCAGGTATATATTCCCCTTGGATTTCAGTTATTGAAAGAGGTTTGCTGTCTCCATTTTTTATCTCCAGTACCATTTGTTCTGATCTTGATATTCTTCTGAAATCTATTTGCATATTTTCTTTATTACCAACTTTGAAAATAGTTCCAGTTCTATAATAATCCCTATTCCCAATTGAATAATTTCTTTTAAATTCACCATTGGCTCTTAAATATATTTTATGTACAGGAAGATTATTAGTTTCTATTGTAATTATACTATTTTTATCTTTTTCCTCTGATTGATATTGTAATTTTAGTAAAATAGTTTCAGTTTCCTTTTTTTCATTTCCATAAAATTTTAGAACTGCACCTTTAAAATTACTTTCTTTGTTTAAGTCAGTTACCAGTTTATAGTATGTATATTTTTCTTCTGGAAAATCTATTAATAGATTTTCTTTGTCTGGAGTTTTGTATATCTCTCCATAAGTTATATACTCCCAGTTTTTTCCATTATTACTTCCCAGTAACTCATATTCAAAATAGAAATTTCTTTTAGGTATTATCTCTATTCTATTTCCAAATACATCATCTAATTCACTTTTAGGTGAGAATTTAAAAACTGTTTCTAATTTTTCCTCTTTAGTTGTCTCAGAAATTATATTTCCTGCTGAAATTATTTTTTCAACATCATTGTAACCAGCATCTTTTTTCTCAATTACATAAGGTATTTCCTGTCCTTTATCATCTAATATTCTTATATCTCCCAAGTCATTTTTACTCTTAGAGTAGATATCTTCTGTTATATAAAATTCTTTATATTTACTATTTCCATCTACTTCTATCTCTTTAAAATAATCATAAGAAAAAGACTGCAAAGATACTATAAAGAATAGTACTGGTATTATTCTATTCACCTTTTTCCTCCTTTTCTAATTTTTTAAGAGCTGTCTGATAGATATATGAAGTTCCTATCAATATAATTCCCATACTGAAATATGCAAGAAGTTTATATGTACTACTGAAAGAAACAAAGTCTATAAAGAAACTTTTCAAAACAAAGAATATTCCTATTCCAAGTCCTACTCTTCTTATATTTCTATTAGGTGTTTTGAAACCTTTCCAAACCAGATATCCGCACATAAGCAGTCCTACAATATTTATTACCAGATTTGCTCCATCTATATAGAGTACATTGTTCATTACTAAATAGGAAACTACAATTATATATATTGATTCTCCTATTATCCATGGAACTTTTTTCTCATTAGTTTTAAATATAGTAAAATGTATATCTTTTCTTCCAAAGAAAAATAGATATATATTTACAGCTAAAATTACTGCTATTAACACTATCTTTTCTTTTCCACTTTCATATTTTACATACCCAAACATGTTTATTACATTTATTATCAATATCGAAAATATTTCTATTATTGTTAAAAATATTAAACTAAATCTGTCCTGAAGTTCTTTAACCTTATATGTTACAGTTCTTAATAGGAGATTTATAACTAGAATTCCTATTAATACTCCTAACATCTCTTTTGTATAATATCTTCCTGGCAATTTTTTGATATTCAAAAAAATCACATTATTAATGAAGAATATCGAATATAGGAATATAAGATACTTAAATGGAGCCATTAGACTTTTAATAGTTTTGTTATAGCTTTTTTCCTTCACAATAAAATAAACTACAAAAGAAAGTGAAATTATCAGAATATCCTGTATATACACAAGATAATATTTTTCCTCCCTTATAAAGAAATTTGTTAAAAGAGTTATTAAATATATAAAAACTGCTCCATATTCCACTTCTTTGTTTTTGTATTTTGAAGCCATAAAATATAAAAATACTGCTTCCAGTCCCCATGCTACCACTATATATTCTTTAGAAAGTATTACAGGGATTATCACTATAAAGCATCCTAAAGCTATTACATAGAAAATTTTTGATACTCTGTTTTCTTTTAGTTTATCTCCAAAGAATCCATATATAATACCTACTCCTGCTACCAATCCAGCTTTCATCCAGCTTGGTGTTGTCCCATCTGACAAACTATATATCAGCGAAAACTTTACAATAAGATTAAGGCTGAGAAGTATATAATCAACAATATTGCTTTCTCTATTCTCTTTTCTGTGGGAATTAAGGAAAATAAAACTATATGCTGTTGTGAATATTACAATATAGAAAAATGCAGTAAGTTTATCATCCATATTTTTTGACAGATAAAATACTATTCCTGCCATATTTGTTGAACCTATTACAAATCCAATTATTTTACTATACAGCCAGTCTTTTTTCCAAGATATTCCTAAAACTATTCCTTGAAGTATCAATGAATAAGCTATCAGATAATATATTTTTGTAATTCCGCCTTCATAGTAGATATAAGCTCCATATGGTAAATATCCCCCTATCAAAGCTAGTACTCCTATAATCTGTGAACTATATCTCAAGGCCAGTACAACTACCAGCCCTGTTAAAATAACTGAGATAAAAAGCCCCAGTATCATAGAGAACAGACCTAAATACATTGTAGATAACAAGGTAGTTATATACAGTATGCCTATTCCTCCACCTATTAAACCTACAGCAAAATGTTTTTTCTTTTTTTGATATAATCTCTCACCAGCAAAAAGAAAAATAATTCCCAAAAGATACGATCCCGAACTTTTAATATAGTCATTATTAAAGAAATCTCTAAATTGTGTTTTAAATACCAGAAATATTCCTAAAAATATTGAAATTATCCCTAGAAAATTAAATCCTTTCAATCCGATAAGTTTTTCTAAAACAAAATTCTTCTTCTCTTTTTCATAAAGATATTTATCTTCTTTTAAATCATATTCTTTCTGTATCTCACTATGAAATACAGAACTCTCTTCTCCAAGTGAAATACCCGCTTCTAAAGCCTTTTTTCTTGAATTCTCTATAAATATATCTGCTTTTTCAGCCACTGCTTTTAGTTCAGCCCTCAACTCATGAGATTCTTTAGACATCTCTTTCATCAATTCTTTATCTTGAATATTAATTTTTTTATGAAGCTCTTTTCTAAAATTATTGAGTCTATTTATTATTCTGTCTTCAAGATCTATCTTTACTTTTTTAGCAGCCATTATCTGAAACTTATTTATTTCTTTTTCTCTTCTTAATCTTTTACTTTCCTTTAACTCTTCTAAAAGTACTACATTTGAATTTTTTAAATCCTCTATTTCCTTTGTTTTCTTCTGTAGTTCATCTTTAATTTCTTTTAGAATTTTCTCAAGTTTTTCTTTTTCTTCTAAAAGCTGAGTTTCTCTATTTATATCAGCATCGTTTTTTATGCCTGATATTATGGATTCAGCTTCTGAATTAAGCCTCTTTATCTCTTGATATTTTGCTTCCAAGAGTTCAAGTTCTTTTTTCTTATCTATCATTTTTTCACCTGTTCCTCATTTCCATTTTCCTCTGTATCTGTAACTTTTTTATTTACTATTTCCATATTTTTAGTTACATACATCAGAAGATACAATACTCCCATAATCAAAAGTGTCCCTGTAAGAAGTGCATAATCTTCCATTTTTAAAATTGAGAATAGTATAGAATATATACCTATAAGAAGAGCAAACATTCCCAATCCATACTTGATATTTTTTGTAACACTTGCTATGTATAATGATACTGGTACTATAACTGCTGTAGCTGATATTCCATAAGCAGTTATAAAACTTATATGCTCAGCTAATGATAAAAGCAGAAGATAAAACATAACTAAAGAAAATCCTACAATTCCATATTGAACATAGTGAGTTTCTTTTTTTCCTGATACTTCAAAAAGATATACTGCTAATAAACTCATCATTATAAATAAAACTCCATATTTAGCTGCTCTTATTACCTGTCTGTAATGAGTTATTCCATTATATAGAGCCACTCCTGCCTGTGCTTCTGATAAATCTATTTTATTACCATCACCTATAAAAAAGTATTGTTTATAGTTTCTTGTAAGATGAGATATATTCCAGTTGGCTGTAAATCCATTTTCATTTATGACTCTTTCTCTAGGAAGCATCCCATAGAAACTTGGATTTTCCCATGCTGATTTTATAAAAAAGCTGTTGTCTTTTCCCATTGGCAGAAGAGTTATCCCTTCGCTTCCTCTAAATACCAATTCTATATTAAATGGAATTTCTTCTAATTCCTCATTCTTTGTTCCTAATTTTCCTGAAATTCCTTTAGATATCTGAAATGGTTTTCCTAAACCAGTTCCTGATTCCAGTTCTATCTCCTTACCATTAAAATTAAATTTATCAATTTTAAGAAGAGCCTTTATATCTGTTATTCCTAAAGATACACTTATTTCATTATATTCTATAACTGAATTTTCTGGAATATTAGACAATACTTTAGAAAAATTTCCTTTCATATTTAATTCTCCAGTATATACCATAGATTTATATATACCTCTTTTTCTTACCTCTTCTTTTAGATCAACGTTTACATCTAATTTTTCTGGTAAAACTACTAAACTATTTTTTCTTTTTTTACTTTTAATAACTTCTATTTGTTTTCCCTGCTTGTCTACTGTGTACTCTCTTTCATAATATTCCTCTGTATAAGGAACTACAATAACAGGCCCTGCTATTGTCTGTGTCTCTCCCCATTCTCTTCCTATATTCTTAATTGTAGAGTCATACAAATAATTTCTTTCATGTACCACTCCATTTACAAACATAAGAGGAATCTGTAATAAAAGGCTGAAAAAAAATAAAAATAGAGCCTTCTTTAGTAGTGGATTACCTGCTGTCTTAACTTTCTTCTTCATTGCTTTCCCTCCCGAATCCATGTTTTACATGCCTTATTAGATTAAGTTTATCATATTTACTCCTTTTGTTCTAATTCTTTTTTGCTCTAAATCGGAAAGAAGTTTTTTTAAAATTTAGTATTGTCTTTAATTCGTAATTTGGGTATAATAAGAAAATACATTATTTTTTTTAATATTATTATTTAAATACAAAAGGGGGAATAAAATGAACACAAAAATGAAAGCATTCAAAGCTGCTTTTCCTCATACCATTCCTATTTGTGCTGGTTTCTCATTTTTAGGACTGGCCTATGGGATATATATGAATAAAATGGGATTTTCTTTTGTGTATCCGATGCTTATGAGTCTCACTATTTTTGCTGGATCTATGGAATTTATAACTGCCAATCTTCTAGTCTCGGTTTTTGATCCGCTAAACGCTTTTCTACTGGCTGTTATGGTTAATGCAAGACATCTTTTCTATGGGGTATCTATGCTGGAAAAATATAGAGGAACTGGAAAGAAAAAGTTATATCTGATATTTGGAATGTGTGATGAATCATTTTCCATCAACTGTACTGCTGATATTCCAGAAGGAATAGATAAGGGTTGGTTTATGTTTTTTGTTACTCTTTTAAACTATGCTTACTGGGTATCTGGAGCTACTTTAGGCGGAATATTAGGTTCTTTTATAAATTTCAATACAAAAGGAATTGATTTTGTAATGACTGCTCTTTTTGTTGTTATATTTCTTAGTCAATGGGATTCTCAAAAAGATCATCTTCCTGCTATAATAGGAGTTTTAGCTTCTGTTGCATGCCTTCTTGTATTTGGAATGGGAAATTTCATCATTCCATCAATGATAGCTATACTTATTTCACTTACACTGAGCAAGAAGAAACTTGAAAAGGAGGAAATTAAATGAGACTTACAGTAGAACAAGAAATAATAACTGTAGCTATGGTAGTACTTGGGACTCTTTTAACAAGATTTCTTCCCTTTATAATTTTCCCTGCTAACAAACCTACTCCGAAATATATACAGTATTTAGGTAAAGTCCTTCCATTTTCTGTAATAGGAATGCTGGTTGTTTACTGCCTGAAAGAAGTTTCAGTTGTTTCTTCTCCTTATGGACTTCCTGAATTTATTTCTATTGGAGGGATAGTAATACTTCACAGATGGAAAAAAAATATGCTTCTATCTATTGGTGGAGGAACTATTTTATACATGATACTTATTCAATATGTTTTTTAAATATAAAAATCGGCTCAAAAATATCATGAGCCGATTTATTTTTTATAAATATTTTAAAATTTTTTACAATTTATTTCTTATAAAATAAATTATTTAGTTAACCATGCAGTATACATCCAGATATGTTTTTGATAAGCTGCACCTATTCCTGTAAATAAATCTGCTGTTTCCTGATCTTCAAGGTCTCCAGCCATTTTTAATGCTACATTCATTTCGTCTAAAAGAAGTTTGAAGTTTTCAAGTATTCCTTTTACTGCTTCTATACCTGTATATGGTTTTGATTCTATTTCTTGAAGCATAGAATGTTCAAGATATACTTTAAGTGAAGCAAAAGGTCTTCCTCCTATCATCAATATTCTTTCTGCTACTTCATCTATATGTTCATCTGTTTCAGACATTACTCCATCAAGCATTGGATGTATAGTGAAAAAATGTTCTCCTTTTAAATTCCAGTGGTAATTATGCACTATAGTCTTAAAAATGTGTAAATTTGCCAAAAATTTGTTCATTTGATAGATTAATTCTTCTTGTTTCTTTTTCATGATAAAAACCTCCTGATAATTTTGTTTATTCTCTAGTTGCCTCTGTATATATTATTAGGTGGTTTTCTATTATTCCTTTTAATATTTTAATATTTTTTTAATCTAGCTCCTGAATTCCTCCTCCATTAATAAAAAGTATTTGTCCACTTGTCCAGCTTGAAGCAGGACTTGCAAAATACAGTACTCCCATAGCTATATCATTTACTTCTCCCAATCTTTTTACAGGAGTTTTAGCAAGCATTTTCTCTTCAATTTCTGGAGTAAGCACAGATGCAAGAGCCTTTGTTTTTATTGCTCCCGGACCTATTGCATTAACTCTTATTTCAGGTCCCAAATCAAGAGCTGCATATTTTGTAAGCTGATTTATTGCAGCTTTTGAACTTCCATATACACTCATATTTGGACTTACCATATTACTTGCCATTGAACTTATATTTATTATTGAACCATAATTATCTTTTCTCATGTATGGAGCACAAAGTTTCATAAGAGTAAAAATGCTGAATACATTAAGCTTATATATAAAAGTTATATAATCAAGAGTAAGCTCTTCAAGTTTTTCTCTTCCTCCTCCGCCTCCTCCAGCATTATTTACTAATATATTTACTTTTCCAAAATTCTTTATAGTTTCATCTACAAGGTTTTTCAAATCCTCTTCTATTGTTACATTGCATTTTACAGCTAAAGCTTTTATTCCAAATTCTGCTGCTTCTTTGGCTGTTTCTCTGGCTTTCTCAATATCCAAATCACTACACACTACATCAGCACCTGCTTCAGCTAGCTTTAAAGCAGAAGCCTTTCCTATCCCGTCTCCAGCTCCTGTTATTATAGCAATTTTTCCTTTTAAATCATATTGCTCTGCAATTTTCATTAAAATCATCTCCTTAAATCATTTCAGTTCTTATATTCTGTTCCTTTGATTATATAAATATTATATCATAATTTTACTAAAAAAACTTTCTTTCTCCTTGTTATAAAGCAGATTTTTATGAATATACAACCTATATTTATAAAATATAAAAACTATATTATACAAATTCTGAATTATCTCTTATACTTATTTCTAATTAAAATGTTTAAAGGGAGGATAATATATCATCATGAAAATAGCTGTAAATAACGGAATTTTAGTAGATCCCAAAAATAAAATATTTGAAAAAATGAATCTCCTTATTGAAAATGGAAAAATAAAAGAATTATCCAATCAAAAACTATCAGGAGATCAAGAATTAGATTGTCAGGGATTGTATATATCTCCTGGCTTCATTGATATGCACATGCATGAAGATCCTATGAAAAATGGTAAAATTAAAATAAATATATTTGAAAAAATGTTGAAAATGGGGGTTACTACTGCTATTGGAGGAAATTGCGGAATAGGTCCAAATAACATAAAAGAATATCTTGATACAGTTGAAAAAGGAAATCCAGTAAATTTTGGACTTTTTCTCCCTCACAGTATACTTAGAGAATATATTGGAGCAGCTGACAGATATGAAAACCTAGAAAGCAGAGACATTGAAAAAATGTATCAGTATGGTAAAAATCTCATTAGAGAAAATGATCTTTTTGGAATAAGTTTTGGTATAGAATATATTCCGGGAATAGATTTTAATGAATTAGTCACTCTGGCTGGACTTGGAAAAAACAGAATAGTCAGTGCTCACCTTAGAAATGATGGGGCAGATGTATTTGGAGCTTTAGAAGAATTTTTAGAAGTTGGAAATTATGTAAAAACTCATCTGCAAATTTCACATATAGGAAGTATGGCTGGTTATGGACAGATGGCTGAATTTCTTTCTGTAGTAGAAGAGAAAAGAAAGGCTGGAATTGATATTTCTTGCGACTGTTACCCTTATGCTGCTTTCAGTACTCATATAGGATCAGCTGTATTTGATAATAATTATATCCAAAAGCATAAAGTAGAATATGATTGCTTAGAAATTATGGAAGGAAAATACAAAGGTCAAAGATGTACTGAAGAGTTATTTAATATTCTTAGGGAAAAATTTCCTGATACTCTTGTCACAGGTCATATGATGCTGGAAGAAGATATAGAAACAGCTTTAAAAAATCCTAATACTATAATTGTAAGTGATGGAATACTGGGAGAGGATGGAAGTGGACATCCTAGAGCTGCTGGTACTTTCCCAAGATTTATCTCTAAATATGTAAGAGATAAAAAAATTATGTCTCTATATGAGGGAATAGAAAAAATAACATCTCTTCCTGCTGAAATATTAAAGTTAAATAAAGGAAGCCTAGGTATTGGTGATGATGCAGATATTACTATTTTTTCTTTAGAAGAAATAGAAGACAAGGCTACATTCTCTGAAAATGCACTCTCTCCTGTTGGAATAAAATATGTCCTTATCAATGGGGAAACAGCATTAAAAGATGGCGAAATTATCAATTCAAAGCTTGGAAAAACAGTTAAATATCCAAAAATATAATCACAGTATTCTGCTTGTTTAAAAAGTTTAAAAGTAGAGAGATATTCAAATTTCTTTATAATCTTTTATAAAAAATATTAGGCCGTTTAGAGCTAACAAAAACTGAAAAATTTTTAAATATCCTTATCTAAGTCGCAAAATTAAGCTATTTTATAATTATTAAGCTTCTTTAGACAAAAAAATGGGGTTCTTGCTGATTTTGCAAAAGCCCCATTTTAATTATCCTTTTAAATTTAAATATCTTTGAGTATAAGGACATACTGCAAAACACAATCCACAAAGATCAACATCAATTCCAGTAGCCTTTTTCATTCTTTCTAATTGAGTTTTTTTACATACTTCCTTTATAAAAATCTTTTCTCTAGACATACCTCTACTCCAATTTACTCCAAGAAAAGCTTTTGCTGGACACTTGTCTACACAATTTCTGCAATTTCCACATCTGCTTTCTTTAACAGCTTCATCTGCTGGAAGTGGAGCATTGGTAATGAGGCTTGAAATACGAACAGCACTTCCATATTCTTTTGTAACTAGAAGGCAGTTTTTTCCAATCCACCCTAAACCTGCATTTGTAGCCACTGTTTTGTGAGGAAGTGGAGTACACCAGTTTTCATCTTTTTTTACAATTTTTAATGTATTAGCTTGAGCTTTATATCCTTTTTTTATCAAGAATTCTGCTCCTGCCTCTACTATTTCATCTAATTTAGCATTTAATTTGTGGTAAGTATCAAAATATTCTTTTGTTGGAGCTGTTTTCAAATCCTCTACTATGTGTTGAGGAACTGGAACAGCTACAGAGATACCAATATTTTTTTCGTCTTGAATAATTTCTTTAAGATCAGCAACCCCAGTCAATACTGCCCCTTTTTCTCTCAACACTTCAAATAGTTCAGCTTTTAATTCAAACATATCTGTCATAATATTTCTCCCCTTAAATAATTTTGAAAGACTCTTTTAATCAACTTCATATTTTAATACAAATTACCTTTATTTTTTACTTTGAAATAGACTTAAAACACAATCCCACGCCGTCTCCAAAAGGAAGTAACACAAATCTGTCTTCTCTTTCATAGAGATAATCTATGAAACAATCCAGTCTTTTGACAATAGTTTTAAATCTCTTTGGATACTCTTTATACAAATATCCTCTGAACATTATATTATCAATAAATACTATTCCACCATCATTCAGCAATTTATATGAATCCTCAAAAAATTCCATATAGTGCCCTTTTGATGCGTCTATAAATACAAAATCAAATTTGTTATCTATTTTTTTTACTTCTTCTAAAGCATCCCCTTTTATAGAAATGATATTATCCAATCCAGATTTCTTAAAATTTTCCTGAGCAAGATTATATCTCTCTTCATCTATTTCAATGGTGTATAATATTCCACTATTTCCTTTTATTTCTTTAGCCATAAGTATACCAGAATAACCAATAGCTGTCCCTATCTCCAAAACATTTTTAGTTTTGTAGCTTTTCACTAAAAATTTTAAATACTCAGCTACCTCTTTTGTTACAATAGGAACATTATATTCTTGAGCATATGCTTCCATCTCAAGAATCAATTCATCTTTTTCTTTGATTTTTCCTACTATATATTCATTAGCTTCTTTTAATTCTTCTAACATTTTTTACCTCTTTTTTCTGATTTTTGCAATATAGAATCCATCTAAAATATCTTCATTATAGTCAATTGTAAATCCACCAGCTTCGTCATAAGTCCCTTTTACGTTTTCTGGAATATACACTTCTGCTGTTTCAAACTCTGGATATTTTTCTAAAAATCTCTTTATATTCTCTGTATTTTCCTCTTTTAAAATGGTACAAGTACTATATACAAGTTCTCCATCGTCTTTAAGAACTTGGGAAGCTGATTCAAGTATTTCAAATTGTAATTCAGCCAAAAGTCCTACATTTTCAGCAGTTTTGTTATAAATAGCCTCTGGTTTTTTTCTAAGAACACCATACCCACTGCATGGAGCATCTACTAATATCTTATCAAATTTCTTTCCTTGCTGATTCAGTTTTCTCGCATCCATTTTCACAGGTTTTACTATATCTATTCCTAATTTTTTACAATTTTCTTCTATAAGTTTTAATTTATGAGGATAGATATCCAGAGCTAAAAGCTCCCCTTTATTTCCCATCAATTCACCAAGTACAGCTGTTTTTCCACCTGGAGCACTGCAAGTATCCAAAACTAAATCTTTTTCACTTGGATTTAAATTTTTAGCTGATAAATAAGATGAAGCATCCTGTACTATTATTTTTCCTTCTTTAAATTCGTCACTATACAATAGTATTCCAGAATCTACATAGTATACTGTATCTACTTTTTTTATTATTTCTATATCTTTAGCTAAAAGAAGTTCTTCAAATTCTTTTTCACTGTATTTTAGAGTATTTACCCTGAAGCTTATATATGGTATCTTTTTCAAAGACTCCAAAAACAATTCAGCTTCTTCTCCATACTCCTCTCTTATTTTCTCATAAAACCATCTAGGATATGACAGAAGAATATCAAGTTTATCTGTTTCTCTCAATTCTTTTATGTCATCTTCCATTTCTCTCAAATATCCTCTCAGTACTCCATTTACAAATTTACCTACTGGAACACCAAACTTTTTCTTAGCAAGCTCAGAAGCTTCCCATACTACCCCTTTATTATCACTTTTCATAAAAGTAATCTGGTATATAGATATTCTAAGAAGATTTCTTATCCAATCTTTTTTTATTGTACTTACTCTTTTATTTATCTCATAATCTAAAAATATTTTTTTTCTTATTACCCCATAAAAAAGTTCTGTTATAAAGCCTCTCTCTTTTCTATTTAGAGTGTTTTCTCTAAAATAATCATTTAAAGCTATATTGGAATATTTTCCATTTTCAACTTCTTGTATAAGCCCAATGGCTCTTTGCTTTACATTCACTTTTATCCTCCTAAAATCTCTCTATCTTAATTATTATACAATATTTACAGCATAATTAAAAGTTTTCTGTTCAGATAATAAATTTTTTTATAAACAAATATTGCGTTTTTTCTGAGAAAATGCTACCCTTATATGTGTAACAAAATTTTTAGAAATGGAGGTGGAATATGGAAAATGTTTTGTTTTTCCTAGAAAATAACCAATTAGCAAAATTGAAAGAATCACTTATGGAAGAAAATCCAGTAGATATTGCAGAGCTTCTTGAAGATTTAACTAAAGAGCAAAGTCTTAAAATATTTAGAATTCTTCCTAAAGATACTTCAGCGGAAGTATTTTCATATCTTTCTTCAGAGAAACAACAGGAAATTGTTGAAAACATAACAGATGAAGAAATACGTCATATAATTGATGAAATGTTTATTGACGACACTGTGGACTTTATTGAAGAGATGCCTGCAAATATCGTAGATAAGATATTGCAGAATACCTCACCAGACACCAGACAGTTAATCAACCAGTTTTTGAAGTACCCAGAAAACAGTGCTGGTAGTGTAATGACAGTGGAATATGTTTCTCTAAAGAGCGGTATGAATATTGGGCAGGCTTTAAATCACATAAAAAAAGTAGGTATAGATAATGAAACCATTGATATCTGCTATATTATTGACAATCAAAGAAAGCTTGTTGGATTTATTTCATTGAAAAGTCTTATTTTCTTAGATGATATACTTCCTTTAGTTGATGCTATGGAAACTAATGTTATCAGTGCCATTACTACAGATGATCAAGAGTTTATTGCTTCTCAATTCAGAAAGTATGACCTTACATCTATGCCAGTAGTAGATAATGAAGGAAGACTTGTTGGTATCATAACTATTGATGACGTTGTAGACGTTATTGATCAGGAGAATACAGAGGACTTTCAAAAGATGGCTGCTATGAACCCATCTGATGAGGAATATCTTAAAGAGTCTGTATTTTCTCTTGCGAAGCACAGAATAATATGGCTTCTAGTACTTATGATTTCAGCTACTGCTACAGGTATTATAATAAGAAGATATGAGGAAATTCTTCAGTCAGTTGTTATTCTTGCTGCATTTATTCCTATGCTGATGGATACTGGAGGAAATGCTGGTTCTCAGTCTTCTACTTTGATCATCAGGGGAATTGCTCTTGGAGAAATACAGCTCACTGATATTGGAAAAATATTATGGAAAGAATTCAGAGTAAGTTTAATTGTTGGAGTTACTCTGGCTTTTGTGAATTTTCTAAGAATATATTTTATAGACAGAGCTGGTCTTACTATCTCTTTAGTAGTATGTGCAAGCCTGCTGTTCACAGTTGTAATAGCTAAGGTCGTTGGTGGAGTTCTTCCAATAATGGCAAAAGCTTTTAAACTTGACCCTGCCATTATGGCAAGCCCATTGATTACTACAATAGTAGATGCCTGTGCTTTGGTAGTTTACTTTGGACTATCAACTCACTTTTTAAATCTTTCATAACATTAAAAATATAAGTCAAATAATAGATTAAGTAGATAATTAAAAGCTGGATTAAATGTTAGAAATTAGAAAATTAGAAAAATTTGTTTTTTCTAGTAAAAAAATTTTTAAATTATATTCTGCTTAAAAATTATCTACTTTTTTTTATTTTTATATTGACATGAAAAATGATTTATGGTATATAATTATTAGCCACATTAGATATAGAGTGCTAAAAGGAGGATTTCAAAAAATGAGAAAAGAATCAAAAGTGTTTCAGGCAGAAACAAAAGAATTACTTAACTTAATGATAAATTCTATCTACACAAATAAAGAAATATTTTTAAGAGAACTTGTATCAAATGCAAGTGATGCAATTGATAAGTTGAAATTTAACTCTCTTACTGATAGTGAAATATTAGGTGAAGATAAAGATTTTAAAATAACATTATCAGTAGATAAAGAAAAAAGAGAATTGACTATAGCAGACAATGGTATAGGAATGACTTATGAAGAGGTAACTGAAAATATAGGAACTATTGCTAAATCTGGTTCTAAAGCTTTCAAAGAAAAATTAGAAAACGCTTCAAAAGATGAAATAGATATTATCGGACAATTCGGAGTAGGTTTTTATTCTGGATTTATGGCTGCTGATACTATCACTCTTGTTACTAAATCTCCTTACTCTGACAAAGGGGTAAAATGGATATCTTCTGGAGATGGATCATATGAAATTGAAGAGATTGATGCAGAAAAAAGAGGAACATCTATAACTCTTTCTATAAAATCAGGGGAAGATTATGATAGTTTCCTTGAAGAATGGAAAATTAAAGATCTTGTTAAAAAATATTCTGATTATGTAAGATATCCAATCTACTTCAATGATGAAGTAATCAACTCTACAAAACCTATATGGAAAACTGACAAATCAACTTTAAAAGATGAAGATTACAATGAATTTTATAAATCTAATTTCCATGATTGGGAAGATCCAATGATGCATTTTCATCTAAAGGTACAAGGAAATATTGAGTATACTTCACTTTTATATATCCCTAAAAAAGCTCCTATGGATTTCTACACAAAAGACTATAAAAAAGGATTGCAGCTTTATACTAAAAATGTATTTATCATGGATAAATGTGATGAATTGATTCCTGAATACTTCAGCTTTATCAAAGGTCTTGTAGATTGTGATAACCTTTCACTTAACATTTCAAGAGAAATTTTACAGCAAAATAGCGAACTTCAAGCTATATCAAGAAATCTTGAAAAGAAAATAATCAGTGAATTTGAAAAACTTTTAAAAACAGACAGAGATAAATATATAGAATTCTGGGAAGCTTTTGGAAGAAATATAAAATTTGGTATCCATGATATGTTTGGAATGAATAAAGATAAACTTCAAAATCTTCTTATCTTCAGAAGCTCTCTTGATGAAAAATATGTTACATTAAAAGAATATGTAGAGCGTATGGGTGACAGAAAAGAAATTCTTTATGTAGTAGGAGAAGACCTAGCTACTGTTGCTTCTCTTCCTAAAATGGAAGCTTTAAAGGAAAAAGGAATGGAAGTTCTTCTGCTTACAGATAAAATAGATGAATTTGCTTTGAAAACTATGATGGAATATGATGGTAAATCATTTAAATCTATCAATGATTCAGACTTTAAAATAGATGACAGTAAAGAAAAAGAAGAGGAAATCAAAAAACTTTCAGAAGAAAATAAATCTCTTCTTGATAAAATAAAAGAATCTCTATCTAATAAAATAGTTGATGTAGAACTTAGCAGTGATTTAGGAAAGGCTGCATCTTCTCTTCTGGCAAAAGGAAGTGTTTCTTTGGAAATGGAAAAAGTTCTTTCTCAAATCCCTGGAAATGAAGGTGTAAAAGCTGAAAAAATACTTGCCCTAAATCCTGAACACCCTGTATTCAAGAAACTTCAATCTTCTGAAAATACAGAAACTTTCAATGATCTTCTTGATGTATTATATACTGAAGCATTGATTTTAGAAGGATTCCAAATAGAAAATCCTGTAGATTTCATTAAAAAATTAAATAATCTTATTAAATAATATTAGTTAATTTTACTTAGAGGAGCGTAACTTATAGATTTAAGTTATTCTCCTCTATTATTTTTTTAAAAAACATTGTATAATTAATTAAAAACTATATCTCAAGGTGGGTTAAGAATGAAAAACGAGATTATCGATGAAGTTCCTGTATACCAGAAAATAGCAATCGATATTGCCAAAAAAATAATTAATGGAAAATATAGCCTTGGAGAAAAACTTTCTGGAAGATCTACTCTTGCCAGTGAATACAGGGTTTCTCCTGAAACTATTCGTAAATCTGTATATATTTTGAAAGAATTTGATATATTAAATATTTCTAAAGGAAGCGGAATAGAAATAAGGTCTATTGAAAATGCTATCAGATATATGGAGCAATATGGAGAAAGTCAGACTATTGACAGTATAAAAAAAGATATTCATGATTGGGTAAAGAGACAGAAAAAAGAAAATGAAAAACTTCTAAATAGCATAACTAAGCTTTTAGAAATTACAGATAAATTTGAAGCTGTAAACCCTTTTACTCCTCTTGCTATACGTATTACTCCCAGCATGAATTTTATTGGAAAAACAAGTGCTGAAGTAATGTTTTGGAATCACACTGGAGCTACTATATTTGCTATTAAGCATGGTGACAAAACTATTCTTTCACCAGGACCACAAACTGTTTTTCAGGAAGGAGATATCCTTTATTTCATAGGAGACGAACAATCTTATGACAGAGTTAAAAACTTTTTTACCAGTGCTATTCAAAGTTAAATAAAAAACTGATCTGAAGGATATTTCCTCTAAAGATCAGTTTTCTTTATTATTTGACTATTTCATTATTTCAAACATATAGATTATTTCTTCCTGTTTTTTCATCTCATCTTCCAAAACTCTTTTTGCATCTGCATATTTTTTTGCAAGCTGATTATATTGCCCCTTATAATATCTAAATTCTTTTACATCTGCTATACGTCTTTCCTGAGCAATTATCTGCTGGTATGTAGCTTTTTGTTCTGCTAATACTTTCTCAGCTACTTCAGCCTCAGCTTTTCTCTGATTATACATAGCTCTCTCTTCAGCTTCCAACTGTTGAAAGTTTTGCTCTAACTGTTCAAGCGTTACCATGACATCCGTTGCTGCAAAAGCTGTTGAAGATACTACTAATAAACATCCTAATAATATTTTTTTCATACTGTTTTCCTCCCATTTTTGTATAAGAGAATGACTTTGATATCTATTTATAATTTTAAAGTTTTTAAATTTCAAACAAAATCTTAGCCATTCTCTTATTATTTAATTAGTTAGAATTTGTAATTGAATCTTACACCATATTTAATTGATGAATCTTTCTTATGACTTTCATCTGCTGCTTCCACTTCGAATGTTACTCCCATGTGGTTGGCTTTTTCTACTGTAAGTCCAATCTTACCAGTCAGTTTTCCTTCTCTCTCTTCTGGAGTGATTAAGCTGTAATATCCTTCCTCTCCATTTTTAAGTCTTGCTTTGTTTCCATCATAGTTGTCTCCAAATTCATATGCATATTTTACATCTGCTGTTACTTTTACTGAGATATCATTTCCTGCATAGATTCTTTGAGATGCCTTCACTCCAGCTCCTGCCTGTGCGCTTAGATAATCATTATCTTTAATCTGCACTTCAAGTCCGCCTTTGCTTCCAGCGCTTTCTTTAAAGTCATCTATTTTTCCATACTCTAAGTCTAAATCAGCATATACATCCAACTGTCTAGACAGATCTGTATAGATAACCTTTGTAAGTCTGTTGTCAAGTGCTACAGAGTAAGTATTGTACTCTCCTTTGTTTTCAAATGTTTCATGAAGATTAAGCTTTCTCTTAGCAATATGTCTGTTGTATCCAAGCTCTATTCTTGACAGCCATGATACTTTATGTTCCTCACTTAGATTTTTAACTCTATGTGCTCCTACTCTCAATGAGTATACATCCTCTTTTGATCCACCATCATCAAAGTCAAACTTCGATCCTGCAAATCCTACTGTATATCCATATTTGCTTCCATATTCTGACCCTTCTTTTTCTTTCATATACAGAAGCCCCATTACTTTGTAATCATAGTCATCTATTCCTAAAGTAGAATCTTTGTAGTTTCCATCAGTATAGATAACACTGTATTTACTGCTGTCTTTTGTCAGATTGTATGAAGATTCAAGTTCATAGAAAGAGTTGTCAAATGCTCTGTTGATATCCTGCATTCTTCCTTGAATAGTTGCATATATATCCCCTCTGAATTCTGAAAGCTTTTGTGATGTTTCTCTTTCAAACTGGTCTGCTGCTAATCCATCTAAATATTCATTTAAACCTTTTAGTATTTCAGCATCTCTTCCGCTTCCACCACTATTTTTAAGTATATTGTCAAGTCCTTTATCCATAGCATCGAACTGCTCCCCTATTGTAAGGTCGGCATATGGTCTTTTCACCACAGCTAAATGTCCATCTGTTGTTATCTTCGCTACAAACAATGGTGATGTCTTTGTAGTTAGTTTTGAACCTGATACTGTTCCTGCTGCTGTATTTAGGAAATTCTGGAATAGATATGAAATTCCATTTCCTGTAGATGCAAAGTTAGAAAGCAGTTTTACCTCTCCAGTTACATTTGAAGCATTAAACATAGGTACTCCTGTTGTTACATCTACATAAGCGCCATTTACAACAATGGCTCCTGCTGCATTTAATGTTCCTCCAATAGCTACATACTGATCATTAATTGTAATAGTTCCATCAGATTCTATTTTTACAGCACCTATGTTAGCTGGACCAGATGATCCACCAAGATTTGTTGCTGTTCCGCTTCCTGATACATTAATAGTTCCTTTATTTATAACTGTTCCTGCTCCCTGTATTCCTACACCACCAGTTACATTAAGAACTCCTGTATTATCAAGAACAGCTCCAGTTTCCACAAGCATTCCTACTCCAGCATTTACATTTATAGTTCCTGTATTAAGAATTCTTCCACCATTAAATGCTGCCATTCCTACAGTTTCTGCTCCACATGCTGCCAGATTAGTTCCCAGAGTAATAGTTCCTTCATTTAATGCTATTCCTCCATCTTTTACAAGGATTCCTACTCCTCCGCCGTCAATGTTCAGTACTCCAGCTCCTTTATTTGTAAAGTAGCTTCCTGTACCTGTTACATAAACTCCTACTGAATGATCATGATTAACAGTTATTGTTCCTGTATTTTCTGCAATAGTTCCTCCTGCCAGATACATTCCAACAGAGTTTAAATGGTCGTCAGTTTTACTATGATCTCCTGATGGTCCTAAATCAGTAGCTCCCACTGTTATATTTCCAGAATTATATACTTTATTCTTTCCATCAGAGAAGATTCCAACTGCTGATGTATCAAGTATCATACTAGCCCCATTATTTATTGTTGATGCCAGTGCTCCTGATTGTTTTGCATAGATACCGTATCCACCTTTTCCTATATTCCAGTTCCCTGCTGATGTTGTAATTACTCCTGCTCCATCAGCTTTATAGATACCAATAGACTTCTCTCCTACACTTATAGCGCCATTATATGTCACATTTCCAGTTCCTTGACTTACAATTCCTACAGCTGTATTATTTCCAAGAGATATATCTGAAGTAACCTTCATATTAATTCCCTTACCATAGAAGGCAATTGTTCCATTTCCTCCTGTAGTTCCACCTGTAAATTCTGCTTCCATATTTCCAGATGTTCCTGTTCCATAAAAACCAATAGCGTTATCTTCAAGAGTCATGACATTTCCTACTCCCAGATGAGTTATACTTCCTCCTGTCATCTGATCTCCATAGATTCCTATACTGTTCTCTTTTACAGTAACATTTCCACTTCCAGTATATGTTCCACCTTTCATAAATATTCCAATAGACGAACTGCTCTTATCAGCTGTATATGTAGAATTTCCTACGAAAATTCCTGAATTTGCTGTGATATTACTATTATCTCCATAGATTCCTATATTTTTATCTCCTGCTATTGTCACTGTTCCACCAGCATTAAGTACTGACCCTTGCTGCGCCATAATTCCTATTTGGTTCTGTCCTGAAATATTTACTCCGCTGGCTGTACCAGATGAATTGTTCAATACCATTCCTATTGTATAGTTTCCTGTTTGATTGATAGTTGGAGCTGTTCCTATTCCAGTTACACCATCATAGTAGATACCCATTGAATATTTTGAAGCTGTTCCGCTTTGCAGATTAATAGCAGTCCCTGTAAGTGTTGGTACAGAACCTTTGATGTATGCTCCTATTCCACCATTTGTTACTGTAATTGATGTTGCTCCAAGTGTTGCTACAGTTCCCCCATTAGCAGCTATTCCTATCTGATCATTTACAACAAGATTTCCAGCAAATGATAAATTTCCCCCATTTGAATAAAGGTATACTCCTCCAGTCCCTACACTTACTTTAGAAGCATCATTCACCACAGCTGTTGATGCTGTATTTACATATACTCCTATTCCATTAGCTCCTGTTGTAACTGTAGATGCAGCGCTAAGTGTAACATTAGCACCGTTTGTTGCTACAATACCTATTGCGTTGTTTCCAGCACCTACTGATATATTTCCATTAATTATTCCTGTTGCAGCTGCTCCTGTAGCCATT
Organism: Fusobacterium ulcerans; assembly: GCF_003019675.1. Lineage (NCBI taxonomy): Bacteria > Fusobacteriati > Fusobacteriota > Fusobacteriia > Fusobacteriales > Fusobacteriaceae > Fusobacterium > Fusobacterium ulcerans. The sequence continues at coordinate 3,517,708 of NZ_CP028105.1, forward strand.
ACTCCAATACTGTCTGCTCCAAGTGAAATAGTTCCTACAGATGTTGGTACAGCTGTATTTTCAAGTACAAGTCCTGTATTATTTGAACCTGATCCTGTTATGCTGTTTCCTGATGCAAGAGCTACTCCATCTTTCAGATAAACTCCTATTCCATTACTTCCATTCATTTTTACATTATTATTTTGAACTGTAATTCCTGTACCATTAAATACTGCATATATTCCTATTCCATTAGCTCCTACATTAATAGTTCCAGTATTTACTACATTCGCTGTATCTGTATATATTCCTATTGATGGATCATTTCCAGCAGACTGTCCAGATGCGCTGATAGTTCCAGCATTTGTTATTGTCACTAGAGCTCCTGGTCCTGCTCCTGATTTTATAGCTGCAAGTCCTATTCCTCCGCTAGTAGCATTGATAATCCCTGAAGCTGTATTTCTTATTTCTTTAGGAGTAGTTGTAGCTGCTCCATATTCTCCTAAAAGTCCTACTGCTCCTGTTCCTATATTTAGTGTACCGCTTGATGTAAGGCTTCCATCTTTTGTAGCTGCAAGAGAACCTGATCCTGTAACACTGATATTGCTTCCAATATTCATTGTTCCGCCATTATTGTATATTCCTATTCCGCCTCCTGATGAGAAGTTAAATGTAAGGCTTCCTGTTGTTCCAAGATTAGCTGTTCCCTGATCTATATATACACCTGTTCCACCATTTTTTACATTCAGAACAGTTGTACCTGTTGTAAGAGTAGTTCCATTTGCTACATAGATACCTATTCCATTTTCTGTAGTAACTGTACCATTGTGTGTAAGATTAGCTCCTGTTCCCAGATAGATTCCTACTCCATTTTTAGCATTTACAGTTACATTGTTCATAGTATATGTTCCTATTCCATTTGCCAGAAGTACTCCTATTGATGTATTTGATGAGTTAGTACCAGTTGTAATTACAGATCCATTAAATGAAACTGTATTATCCAGTACATATGCTCCAACAGAATCCTGTCCTGTTGTTATATTTCCTGATATTACTGTTCCACTTTCAGCTGCAACTCCTACTGCTTCTGCTCCTGTTACATTTACTGCAAAGTCTATCTTGGCATTTTCTCCAAATACTCCTACTCCTCCTGAACCTATATTTAAAGTTCCAGCAGTGATTTTATTTGCACCTGTATCCTTCAGATAAATTCCTACTGCATTTGATGCAATAGTTCCTCCAGTTCCGTTAAAGCTGTGAGCTGCTCCATCTACATATACTCCTGTTCCTGTTGTTGCAGTTATTGTTCCTGTATTTTTTCCTGAACTTGTTCCATTCCCTGCTACATACATTCCAAGATTGCTTCCTACTGTAATTGTATTCTTGTTTTCTACAGAAGCTGTATCTGATGATGCATCAGTTTTAGCAACCATCCCTGCTGATGATGTTCCTGTTGATAATCTTAAATCAATAGCTCCATTATTTATTCCACTTCCCTTTCCTGTATATATACCTATGTTGCCGCCTGTACCTGTCATAGTTATATTTCCATTTGAAGTCAGTGTTGAGTTTCCTCCTACATATGAAGCTATATTATTACTTCCTCCTGTTGATGTTATATTTTTAGTATTAACAAGATTTATTCCATCTGCTGCATATACTCCTATACTTTTATTTCCTGTAAGTTCAACTTCAGCTCCATTTGTCACAGTTCCTGAAGCTGTTCCCTTGCTGTAGTATACTCCTATATTATCAACTGTAGCTGTATTATTTACTGTGATTTTTCCTCCAGATGCATAAGCCCCATCAGCAAGATACATTCCTGTTCCTTTATCTGTATCTGTATTAAGAGTAAGTCCTCCTGCGCCTATTGTTACAGCACCGCCGCTTCCATATACTCCTACTGCTCCTACTCCTGATGCACCTCTGGCAGTTACAGTTCCTGTGATAGTTGATCCTCCATCAATAAATACTCCTGTAGTTTTTTCTCCTATAGCTGTTACATTTACATTTAAAGTATTATTGCCTTTTGAATAGATACCTACTGCTTCACCTTGAACAACAAGCTGCCCTGTTGTATTACTTGTAAATGTACTTCCAGTACCAGCATTTTCAAGATAGATTCCTACAGTTTTATTTCCTGCTGTTGTTGGAGTTCCTACTCCATCTACTGTTACAGTTTTTACAGGATCTATTCCAACAGTTGCATCTTTACCATAAACATAGATGTTCTTATTTTCATTATTATTTGAAAATAGAATATTGTCTTTAAATTCAACTTCACCTTTGTGTGCAAATACTCCCAGACTATCTGATGTTCCTGGTATGAAATTGATGGTATTTCCTATATTTAGCTCTGCCTTCGCACCATCTTTAACAAAGATACCTGTAGAGTTATTTACATTAAGATTTATTATATTTCCATTGGCAACTGTGTTTCCAGGACCTTCAGCATACATTCCTATATGAGTAGAATTATTTACATTGATAGTTCCTGTATTAATTATTTTCCCTATCTTTGTATACATACCAACAGCACCAGTTTTTGTTCCTGTCAGATTGATAATTCCTGTATTAGTTGCTGTATTGGCGCTTGTATTTCCTTTTAGGAAAATACCGACTCCATCTTTTCCTACATCTATCTGTCCGCCAGATGACAGATTCATATTTTCTACAAATACAGCTGTTCCTTTATCAAAAGCTGAAGCATCTATAGCTATACCTATACTTTGTGATTCTGAACCTGTTCCTTTGTAGAAAATACCAGTTTTACCATTTGCATCTGTTCCTGATCCTGCTGCAAGAATTACTGATGTAGCTGTAATATTTGATGTCCCATCAACCATTACACCAATTCCATCTGCTCCCAATGTAAGAGTTCCAAGACTACTGATAGTTGAACCTTTAATACCATAAATTCCAATTCCTTCTTTTCCTGTTTTAATATTTCCACTATTGGCAATGAGAGACTTATCTCCATAGATTCCTATAGCAGCATTTGTAGCTGTTGATTCTCCTACCTCTATTGTTCCTGTATTTGTTGCTTTGGAATTTGCGCTTGATCCTCCACTGTTGTTATATGCATAGATACCTATAGTCCCAGTTCCATCAAGTTTAATATCCTGATTATTAGTAATCTCTATTTTTCCTTGATTTGTAAAAATTCCTGTATTTCCAAACTCATCTACCAGAGGAGTTCCTACAGGCTGTTCTCTATACGCCATTCCTAATATTCCTATAGCATTTTTTCCTGCTACAGTGATTTCACCAGCATTTGTTACAGTGCTTCCATTTACAGCATAAACTCCTACTCCACCTGCATTTACAATATTTCCTCCAGATGTTCCTTTCTCTACTTCCACTACTGCACCTGCTGCAATATCTACTTTACCAAAGTTCATGTACAGTCCTATTGCTCCAGCACCTGCATCTGTTCTGTCAGCTATTACTTTAGAGTTAGCCAACAAATTGATTTGTGCATCTGTTGCACTTGTAGCGGCTTTACTTGAGTTCATCTCCAGTCCTACTACTTGGTTGTTAAAGTATGAAGTTGCATATGCTGTATTTGTTGAACTTGTTACTGTAATTCCTGTATCAACTGTCAAATCAAGTCTTTGCCCTAGGAATCTTCTAGAATAAAAATATCCAGTAGTAGTATCATTCTGACTATATTTATCCATATCAGCATCAATAGTCAAATCTCCACCATCTACAGTTGCTATTTTATATTTATCAAATGTATTAACTCCATCAAATCCATCTACTATTGTTACTCCTGATCCCAGATTTGTTTCAACAGTACTTTTTAAACTATTAGAAAGAAGCCCAGTTGCATTTTTCAGATTTGCTACTGTAGCATCATTTGACATCATTGTGATTGTTGTTCCATTTAATGTTACTTTAGGAGCAAGCAGATCAAGTTCTACTCCTGTTGCTTTTCCTGAAAGTTCCAAATTAGCATTAGTTAAGTTAATTGTTCCATTCCCATCAGAATATGCAGCATATCCTTCCCCAGAATATTTTAATTCTGAACCTATCAGACTGATACTTGTTCCTGCTCCAAAGGCTGCTACTCCTGCTGCTCCATTTTTTACTTCTATTTTAGCAGCTCCAAGAGTTACATTTGCTCCACCTTCTGCATATACAGCTAATCCTTTTGTTGTTGGATTTGATGTATCATCGACTGATATAGTCAAATTATTTCCAGAAGTTGATGTTATTGTCCCACCATTGCTGTATATTCCTGTTGTTCCATTTGTTCCTTTTATATTTACTGTTCCACTTACACTAACAACATTATTATTATATATTCCAGAAGAGGATTCTCCAGTTACTTCTATATTACTTCCATTGGAAATAGTAAATGTTCCTGTATTATATATTCCTGATTTATTATTTCCTGTTCCAAGAACTTTTACAGTCCCGCTGTTGCTTCCAACTCCTCCACTTACAGTTGCTAATCCTATATTTTTATTTCCGTTTCCAGTAATTTGAACAGTTCCTGTATTAGTTATTGTTGCTGTTGTTCCATCTGCTACTAACCCAGTAAATTCACTCATCCCATCACTTGTTAATGTGTTATTATTTGTTATTTTTCCTGTATTTGATGCTTGAGCAAAACTATTTCCTGTTAATCCAGAATTTACAGATATTGCTCTAGCTATTGTTATTCCATTTTGATCGCTTCTTATTAAAGTACTATTTTTAGCATTAGAACCAAAATTAATACTATTTAAAGCAGCAGAATCTAACACCATATCATTAGCATTTGCTGCTGTTGTTACATTTCTAAAAAAACCAACAGTTTCTTCCCCATTTACTACAAGATTTAAAGCTCTTACTTTTTGAATAGGATCACCACTTGAAAATCCATGTGCTATAGCTACTCCTATATTTTTTTTACCATTTACTGTTATTGTTCCATTTGTTCCTGTAATATCTGCCAAATCATAATATCCTGTGTTATATGATGTATAATCTTTCATTCTAAATGCATAGTTATTTTCACCATTTACAACTATATTTCCAAGCCATACTTTTGAATTTGGACTGGCATTATAATATTTTCCATAATCTATCCCTATACTCTGTTTTGCATTAATAATTATAGTTCCTGAATTTATTGTTTGCGGCTGTTTAAGGAATGCTTGCGAGGCACTTGTATATTCAGTATCTATCATAATTCCAACTATGTTATATCCAGAGTCAAGAGTTATAGTTCCACTATTTTCTAGAATACTAGTTCCTGTACTTGTATTAGCTTGTACATATGTCAAAAGTTGATGTTCAAATCCAACTAAACAATTTCCACTTGCTGGATTAGAATGTCCTTCTAAAATCAAATTACCTTGAAAATCAAAAGTTTTATCAGTAGTTGCAACATGATATGGATTTAAACTCACAAACATTACTGTTCCATTTCCTGAGTCATCCGTTCTTGATAATTTATAGTTTCCTTTAATTGCAACATCATGATTAATAGTATCACTTATAAAAGCAACCAAAGAACTTGTACTGCTTCCTGGTGACGTTAATGTTCCTGTTCCACCAATCGAAGCATTCATTGTTGCTCCACTCCAGTTATAGCCAGAAGAGGTTGCTGCAATTTCCAATCTTCCACTTGCTACATTGTATTCTCCAAAATTTTCAGCTGTAACTGATCCTTTTGGAATATGTACTGTTGTTCCTTGCCCAAATCCCGTACCATTAAAAGTAAGATTTAATGGTGTAAGAACTGCTATCTGTGGTGTTGCTGGAGTTCCTGGTTTACCTGGAACAGGAATAACACTTGGTATATAGCCTTCTGGAGCTGTTATTGGAGCTACATTTATTATTTTGTCACTTGGTGTATTTGGTGTTGTTATTGTTGGTGCTGTCACTGATATTGCTGATATTGCACTTGGTGTGCTTACACTTACACTTACTGGTGTTGGTGCTCCAGGTAATATTAATGTAGGTGTTGTCACAGTAGGGATAGTCACTACTCCTGGAACTACTGTTCCTGGCAATGATCCTAAACTTACATTTGGTGTTGAAACATTTACACTTATATTTGGTTTTATTATTGGTAATTCTGGATTTAATGGTTTGATGTTCGCTCCTAAGTTAATCGTTTCACTGAAACTTTCATTATCAACAGCGACTCCATTTCCAGACATTATTTTGTCTTTTCCTATATTTCCAGAAGCTCTAAGAAGACTTCTTCCGCTTCTTGTTCCATAATACTTGTTTATTGCATCTATAGTTTCAGAAAATTCCTTATCTGTTCTATCTTTCATTTTTCCATTATCTAAATACTGATAAGTAAAAAAGATTTGTGTACTATTGAATAAAGGCTTTGAATAAAAATCTCCCTTTCTTACAAGCTCCACAAAGTCTGCATTATATTCTTTTATCATTTTTTCGTTTTCTGCTATTTTCCTTTTTATTTCTTCTCGTTCTGTTTGAATCCTAGTTAAAAGATCGCTTTTAGTTTCCTGTATTTCCTCTGCTGTTATTCCTGCACCTAAAGATATTCCTCCTGTTATCATGAAGGCTATCAAAAGCGAAAGAGAATAACTGACTTTTCTTTTCAAAAATCTCTTTAGAGATTTTTCGATGTCGTTCTTTCTCATGAATCTTCCCCCTATTTAATTTCCTGCTCTTACTTTCTGCTCCATTCTATCTAATCTACTCAAGTATTCATTAAGTTTCTCATTTTCTAATAAAAGAAGTTCAATTTCATTGTTGTTTGAATTAAACTGATCATATACTTCATCGAATTTCTGACTTAAAAATACTCTGTTTTCATCAGATTCCATCCCCAAAACCTCTTCAAGTTTCACAATTTCTTCTTCTTCCATTTTCAGAAATGCCATTCTTTCCTTTCCAATTTCAAAAGCTGCTCCTGCTGCTGCTATTCTAGCTTCAGGGTTGTTCTCACTTCTGAATACTTTTTCCTCAAGAGATTCATTCATATCTCTTCTGATATCTTCAAGTATTTTTTTCCCCTTTTTTTCCTCTGCCTTTTCAGCTGCTACTTTGGCTTTTTCCTCTTCAGCTTTTACTTTTTCAGCATCTTCAATAGCTTTCAGTTTTGCCTTTTCTTCAGCCTGAATTTCTCTTCTTATCTGTTCAAGAACTTTTTTTCCCTCTTTTTCACTTACCTCCTGTGAATAAAGTGCTGTTGTCAAACAAGATAGAAAAAGAAATACCCCCAACATCTTTTTCATTTTTTTCCTCCTTGATAATTATTTTTTGACGCACAAATAATACGTTCGGTTCCTTTAAGCCGTTTTTATTCAGTACATTTTTTAGAAACAAATTGTTTCATATGCAACTAAAAAGGACTTTTACAGTACAATTATAGCATAGTGTTCTTTTTTTTAAAAGAATATATTTGCAAAATTATTTTATTAATACATAACTTATCTAAAAAATGAAAAAATAATACAATGCCATACTAAGAAAAATTTAAATAAAAAAAAGAGAATGATTTCTTTAAACCATTCTCTTTTTGATATTCTTTTTATTTTTCAGATATTTTTTTGGGTTTAATCCATTCAGATTCTTTTCCCATAGTATAATTTTTTACAAAATTATCTTTATATTCTTCAAAGTTATCTGCCAATATTGCTTTTCTAGCATTTTTCATCAGCTTCAAAAGAAAATATAGATTATGATAAGTAGCAAGTCTCTGTCCTAATATCTCTTCTGCTTTAAATAAATGTCTTATATATCCTCTCGTATAATTTCTGCATACATAACAATCACAATCTTCATCAAGAGGTCTGTCATCTTCAGCATAAGAAGCATTTTTTATAACAAGTCTTCCATATTTTGTGAATACAGTTCCATGTCTTCCTATTCTGCTGGGTTGTACACAATCCATCATATCTATTCCAGCTTCGATAGCTTCCAGCATATCAAGAGGTTCTCCTACTCCCATCAGGTATCTAGGTTTGTCCTCAGGACATCTTTCTACTATGTGATGAAGTATTCTGTACATATCCTCTCTAGGCTCTCCTACTGCCAGCCCTCCTATTGCATATCCAGAAAAACTTTCATCCATTTCCATAAGTTCGTTCAAACTTTTATCTCTAAGATCCTCATATACTCCTCCTTGAACAATTGCAAATAATCCTTGTTCATCAGGTCTCTTATGAGCCTCTATACATCTTTTTGCCCATCTGGTAGTTCTCTCAATAGATGGAATTATATATTCTCTTGTAGATAATCCTGGAGGACATTCATCAAAAAGCATTACTATATCTGATCCAAGATTATTTTGTATATCTATAGATTTTTCTGGAGAAAGAAAATGCTTTGATCCATCAATATGTGAACTGAACTTTACTCCCTCTTCTGTAATTTTTCTCAATGCTCCAAGACTGAATACTTGAAATCCTCCACTGTCTGTAAGAATAGGTTTATTCCAGTTCATAAACTTGTGAAGTCCTCCAAATTTTGCTATCAATTCATCACTTGGTCTTAAATAAAGATGATATGTATTTCCAAGTATTATTTCAGCTCCAATAGTTTCCAGTTCTTCTGGTGTCATAGTTTTTACAGTTGCCTGTGTTCCAACAGGCATAAATACAGGTGTTTCTATCTCTCCATGTGGAGTTGTTATTTTTCCTGCTCTGGCTTTTCCCTGCTTTTTTACCAGTTCATATGTAACAGGTAATTTAATTGTCATATATTCTCCTATCTTATGTTATCTGTCTACTGATATTACATTTTTTAATTTTAATATATTGTTTAATAAATATTTGTATTCACTCTTATCACTTATTTCAATAGTTAACTTTATATTTATAAGCTTTTCTCCATTTTTACTTATTTCATTTGAATTAACAGAAACAAGATGTATTTTATGGTTTGCTATTGTGTTTATAAGATCTAAAAGTATATTTGGTTTATCATAAACTAAAACATTGAATGTAAATTTGTATTTATTTACTTTTTTCTCTGTGAGAGACTTATCCCATGCAACTTCTATCTCTCTGGAAGGATCATGTTCTATCATACTTTTCAGATTTTTACAATCCTTTCTATGCACTGTTATTCCTGTAAGTTTAGTTACATATCCAGTTATTTCATCTCCTGGCAGCGGAGTACAGCATCTTGCAAATCTAATAAGAGTATTGTTCACACCATCTATAACTATTCCAAAGTCATTTTTACCAGAAGTACTTTTTTCCTTCTCTTTTTTCTTTTCCATAAGTTCATCTATATTGATATTTGAAATAGCTCTCTCTTTTTCTATTCTTGTTCTAAGTTTTTTGATAATAACATCTATCTTGCTTCTCTTTTCTCCCACATGGTAATAGAAATCATCTAAATTACTGATATTATTCTTTTCCATATGTTTTTTAATGATAGGATCCTCTTCCATTTCTTTTAGAGATATTCCAAGTTTTCCTAATTCTCTTTCAAGATTTTCTCTACCATTCTTTATAGTTTCATCCATTATCTGCTCTTTAAGCAGCTTTCTGATTTTACTTTTAGCTCCATGAGTAACTACTATATCAAGCCAGTCTTTTGCAGGACCTTTTGAATTTTTAGCAGTTATTATCTCTACTCTGTCTCCATTTTGCAATTTATAATCAAGGGTAACTATTTTTCCGTTAACCTTAGCTCCTACACATTTACATCCTATCTGTGTATGTATTGCAAAAGCAAAGTCCAAAGGTGTAGATCCTTGAGGAAGTTCTAGTATGTCCCCTTTAGGTGAAAATACAAAAACTGTCTCATTCATTATATCTTCTGTTACACTTTTAATGAAGTCCTGTGTATCTTCTGCTTCATTTTGAAGTTCAAGTATATTTCTAAGCCATCCATATACCTGATCTCCCTTTGTAACTTTTGTTTTTTCCTTATAACTCCAGTGAGCTGCAATTCCCTCTTCAGCTACTCTATCCATATCCTCTGTTCTTATTTGTATTTCAATAAATTTACCTAGAGGCCCAACTATTGTTGTATGTATAGACTGATAGTTATTTGATTTTGGTACTGCTATATAGTCTTTAAATCTTCCTGGAACAGGTCTGAAATGACTATGAATAACTCCAAGAGTATTATAACATTCACCTTCTGTATCTACAATTATACGTACCCCCATAAGATCATATATGTCATCAAACTCTTTTCCTTTTTCATACATCTTTTTATATATACTGTAGAAATGTTTAAATCTTCCTTTTACATTTCCTTTAATACCTGTATCATGTAAAAGCTTAACTATAGTTTTTATAAAGCTTTCTACATATTCACTTCTTTCATTTCTTTTACTGTCTATTAAAGATTTTATATGTTCGTATTCTTCCGGCTTTAGGTAACGCAGACATAAGTCTTCAAGTTCCCATTTTATTTTTGCTATTCCCAGTCTATGAGCAAGAGGAGCATATATATCCAGAGTTTCCTGTGATATAGCAATCTGTTTTTCAGGTTTCATATATTTTAATGTTCTCATATTATGAAGTCTGTCAGAAAGCTTAATTATTATAACTCTAAGATTTTGTGCCATTGCAAGAATCATTTTTCTTATATTTTCATCCTGCTTTTTAGTACCATTAGGAAGACTCTTTAATTTTGTAACTCCATCTACAAGTGTTGCTACTGTATCACCAAAATTATACTTGATATCTGCTAAAGTTATCAAAGTATCTTCAACTATATCATGAAGTATCCCAGCTACAATAGTATCTGTATCCATTTTCATATCTATAAGAATCTTAGTAACTTCCACAGGGTGCATAATATAATCTTCTCCAGATTTTCTATACTGTCCCTCATGACACTCCTCAGCAAAATATAGAGCCAGCTTAATTTTCTCCAGATCTACTTTTAAATTATTCTTATTTATCTGATTTACAATTTCTTCCCAATAGTTCATATATTTCCTCTTTTCTATAATGTGATTTCGTTTTAAAAGAACCTAAAATAAAAAAGCCTAACCAAAACAAATAAATTCTGAGTCAGGCTTCTGCTATTCTAATATTTCATCAAAGTTAACACAGGATAATCTTTAAGTTTTTCCATCCCTTTTAACTCTTCAAGTTCAATTAAAAACGCTAGTCCCGCAACTATTCCTCCTAGAGATTCAACTAGTTTTATAACAGCTTCTATAGTTCCTCCTGTTGCCAGTAAGTCATCTATTATCAAAACCCTCTGTCCAGGTTTAATAGAATCTTTATGCATACACAATACATTTGATCCATATTCAAGATCATATGAATATTCTATTACTTCTCTTGGAAGTTTTCCTGGTTTTCTAACTGGAACGAATCCTATTCCTAAAGCATACGAAACTGGGCATCCAAATATGAATCCTCTAGCTTCTGGCCCAACTACCACATCTATATTATGCTCTTTAGCAAAATTTACTATTTGATCAGTAGCTTCTTTATATGCTTCTCCATCATTCATCAAAGGAGTTATATCTCTGAATACAATTCCTTCTTTTGGAAAATCTAATACAGTCGCTACATAATTTTTCAAGTCCATTTTTTCTCACCCCATTAATTATCTCTGTTATTTCTATTTAATTTTTCTCTAAGTTCTATATATTTGGGTTCATATTTATAATTATCTGAAATTAATTTAAATGAATTAAGTGCTTTTTCTTTTTCTCCTGTTTCTAAATACAGTGTTGAAAGCATTAAGAAAAGCTCATCATCTCCACCATTTTCTGATATGTATCTTATCAATACCTTAGCAGCTGAATTCTTTTCATTGAATACATCAGATAAAGAGCTGCAATATAAAATTACATAGTCTCTTTCATTGCTGTAATCTTCATATTTCTTATTTAATAAAGAATATAGTATTCTTTTTCTATTCAAATTTACAAGATCATTTTTAAGTATACGATACAATCTTCTATCATATTTTTCTTCCTGTACATCTTTCAGATAATTATATGATTCCTCATAATTCTTTTTTTCATAAGCTATGTACCCTCTCAGCTTCAAAACAACATTATCTTTTGAATCTTTAGGAAACATATTCAGATATTTTTCTGCTTTTTCAAACTGCTTATCCCTATAATAGACATTAGCTAAATTCTTTATAACACTTTCATCTTTTGGGGCTATTTCATAAGCTTTTTCCAAATAATAGATTGCTTCTTCCTTGTTTCCAAGCTCGCAATTTACCACTGCCATCTCTTTCATTACCATAAGATTATTGGAATTATTCCTATATATTTGCTCATACTCTTTTAAAGCTTCTTTTTTCTTGCCCTTATGATATAAGTTCACTCCTTTTAAAAAAGCATAATCATCCTGGACAAGATTTTTTTCTCTCTTATCTGCTCCAGAGCATCCGCCCAAAAGCAGTATTCCTAACAGAAAAAATATTTTTTTCATTCTATAGTTCCCTGCTCCTGTTCTTTCTCTTCTTCAATATTTTCTTCTATCTTCTCTTCTAAATGCTTATCTGGTAAAATAACTCCACCAGATATTATTAATTTTACAGCATCATCAACTTTTATATCTAAAATTTTAACATCTTTAGCATCTATAGCTATAAACATCCCTGAAGTTGGATTTGGAGAAGTTGGAATAAAAATATTATATATCTTTTCAACTCCTGTAATTTCTTCAATAATAGGATTCTTTTCAGAAGTTAAAAATCCTATACTGTAGATCCCCTTTCTTGGATATTCTACTGCTACTACTTTTTGATATGTTTTAGATCTGTCAGAAGCTATAATACTTGTTATTTGACTTATTGTAGTGTATATCTGATTAATAAATGGTATCTTTCCTAAGAAAGCTTTTGCTCTCTTAGCTATTTTTGCAAAGAATACTATTTTCAATGTAAGTCCTACAAAACAGATAAAAACTATCATCGTCACCAGCGACAATGCATATGTTAAAATCTGGAAATAGAAGAGGTAATCCTCTTCTCCTACCAATTTTAAAATAATTTCTTTTATTATTTTTGTTACAAATGAATCGTTCAGAACTATCATTACTAAACTCATCACCCAGTTAAATATATATAGTGTCAACACTAATGGGAGAAGAGAAAATAGCCCTGCGTAAAAATAACTCTTTATGTGTTTAGTCATCAGACTGTTGCTCCTTTTCTATTAGAACCCTTGATACTCTCATTTTATTAATTTCTAATACTTTAAGTTTAACTCCATTGAATTTAAGTTCATCTCCAATAGTAGCTAATCTACCTAATTCAGTAACAATCAATCCCCCAAGACTTTCATAATCATCAGATTCAGGAAGGTTTAAACACAACTCTTTGTCAAGAGTTTCTATATCTATCATAGCATCTACTTCATAGCTGTTTTCATCTATTTGAGTAATAAATTCTTCCTCTTCAGTATCAAATTCATCACGGATTTCTCCAACTATTTCTTCTATAAGATCTTCTATAGTTAAAAGTCCTACTATTCCTCCATATTCATCCAATACCATTGCTATATGAACTTTAAGAGCTTTAAATTCTTTTAATATTTCTATAATAGATTTAGTTTCAGGAACAAAATACCCTGGTCTGATAAAGTTTTTTATAGGAACATTTGTATTTCCATCTTTTATACAATTCATTATATCCTTTATATAAAGTACTCCTAATATATTATCAATAGTATCTTCATATACTGGTATCCTAGAAAATCCATTATCTACCATCTCATACCAGATATCGTCTATAGTTTTATTTCCTTCAAATGCAAGCATTGCTGTTCTAGGCGTCATTACCTCTTTAGCAGAAGTTTCTCCAAAACCTACTATAGAATGAATCATTTCTTTTTCATCCTCTTCTATTATCCCTTCAGCTTCTCCTACATTTACGAAAGAAATTATATCTTCTTCTGTTATCATCAATGTCTCATCTTCCAGTTCTATTCCAAGAAGTCTTCCTATGAACTTTGATATCCATATCAATATTTTGATCAATGGCTTTGTAAAAAAGCTAAACCAATAAACAATAACTATAACCACTCCTGCTATCTTTAATGAATGATTTTTAGCTATTATTTTAGGAGTTATTTCTCCAAACACCAATATAACAACAGTCATTCCAATAGTTGCAACAGCAACTGATTTGCTTGAAGTCCCCATAAATTGAATAGTAACTATAGTCGCTATTGAAGAAGCAAGTATATTAACTATATTGTTTCCTAATAACAACCCTGTAAGCATCTCATTAGGATTTTTCAACCATTTTTTCAAAAGATTTACTTGCTTGTCATGCTTTCCATCTTCCAACTTTTCTAAATGTATGCTTCTAAATGCTGTCAAAGCAGTTTCTGAAGCTGAAAAAAATCCTGATAACAAAATTAAAAACACAAGTAACACAACATTTTGGTACGTGTCCACTTTTACTCATACACCTTCCTTATTTTCTAAACTAATAACACTTATTTATTAAATCACTTTTTGTGACTATTCCAACTAATTTTTCATTTTCCATAACTAGAACATAATTATATCCTTTATTCAGCATATTTGTTATTACATTTTCTAAATCATCATTCAGCTCAGCAGTATAAAAATCCTTCTGCATAATATCTTCTACTTTAAATGAAATAAATTTTTTCAAACTTTCCTTATAACCCTTACTGTTTGGAAGGGCTATCATTACTTCCCAGAATGCAATAACTGGGGGCAAAGGAGTCTTCCCTTCTTTTATAAGGATATCCTCTCTCGTTACTACTCCAATTACTTTATCTCCATCCACTACTGGAAGTTTTCCAAATCCTTGATTTTTCATTATAAAAATGATATCTCCAAGGTGAGTATCTTTTCCTATTGTAACTATATTTTTGTTATATACATCTTTAACTTTTTTCATAGAACACCTCCGTGTGATATAATCTTACCATATAATTCATCAAAAAACAACATAACTTCAGTATATCTCCTTGGTACAGCACTTTTTTTATGTTTGAATTTTATAAACTTTATAGAAGATTTGCAAAGAATCCCTTTTACTATATATGTATACCACAAAAAAGTCAAATTTCATTTAAAAAAAATAAAAACCAGAAAGAATCTGGCTTTATTTTACAGAAAATAATTTGTCACCTTTCTTAACAAGTTGGCCATCTTCCACTAAAATTTTCACTATTGTACAATTTTTATGTGATTTAACCTCATTCATAAGTTTCATAGCTTCTATTATACATAATGTATCTCCTGCTGAAACTGTTTGTCCTTCTGCTATAAAAGCAGGATTTCCTGGAGCTGAAGACTTATAGAAAGTTCCTACCATTGGAGAATTTATTGTTTCCATTTCTTCTGTTTCTGCTGCTGCTTCAGCAGCCTCTTCCATTACTGGTACCTCTATATTCTGTACTGCTGCTGCTCTAGGAACCGCTGCAACTGTTTCCATTACTACTGGAATCTCTTTTTTAAGAGTTACCTTTGCTCCTTCACTCTCTATAACTACTTCATTTAAATTATACTTTTCAATATTTTCTGCTAAATCCTTTATAGTTTTTAGATCAATTTTCATTTTTTCCTCCAAATTAGTTACTTCCTATTATTCTTAAATCTTTCACTCCATCAACTTCTGATATTCTTTCTAACATACCTTCTATTTTTCTAAGCATGTTTTCAGTAGTTTGAAGTGAAATAGTTGATTTAGCAATTCCATCTATTGCAATATTTTGTATAATTGTAAGTATATTCATATCTTCAGTAGCTATTATTTCTAAAACTTTTGCAAGAATACCTGGTTTGTCCACAAGAGACATATGGATACTAAACACTTTATCCTTTCCACTTTCAAAGAAAGGTTTGATAAAGTCTTTATATTTATAATATGTACTTCTGCTTATCCCTACCTTTTTTATTGCTTCATATTTAGAAATTTTACTGTGCTGTACTAAATCATTAACCTTAATTACACTTTGAATAGAATTAGGCAATATTCTCTTGTCAACAATGTAATACTCTCTTTTTTCCTTTTCGTTCATCTATCTTTTCCCTCCGTATCCTTAAATATATTTATATTTTTCTATTATTTTTAAAAGCCTGCACTGTATTATGAAAAAGCATAGCAACAGTCATTGGTCCTACTCCTCCTGGAACTGGAGTTATATAAGAAGCTTTCTTTGAAACTCCTTCAAATTCCACATCTCCAAAAAGTCCTTCCTCTGTTCTGTTTATCCCAACATCTATAACCACTGCTCCATCTTTTACCATATCTTCAGTAATAAATTTAGCAACTCCTATTGCTACTACTAATATGTCTGCATTTTTTGTTTTTTCTTTTAAATTCTTAGTTTTACTGTTACACACTGTAACTGTTGCACCAGCATTTATAAAGAATCCAGCCATAGGTTTTCCTACTATATTACTTCTTCCAATAATTACAGCATCTTTTCCTTGAAGTTCTATTGAATATTTTTTCAATAATTCCATTATTCCTAATGGAGTACAAGGCTTCAATGAAGTTTTATTTCCTAAAAAAAGCAGTCCTAAATTTTCAGGTTTGAATCCATCTACATCTTTTTCCAAAGCAATTTTTTGTATAACTTTATTTTCATCTATATGTTTTGGAAGAGGAAGCTGTACAAGCATTCCATCTACTTTTTTATCTTTATTCAGCTCATCTATTGTTTCCAATAATTTCTCTTCGCTGACATCACCTGGAAGAAAATGTGGAAAACATTCTATCCCTATCTCTTTACAGCCTTTTATTTTAGAATTTACATATATTTTTGATGCTGGATTTTCTCCAACCATAATTATTGCAAATCCCGGTACAAGACCAGTTTTATTTTTTATATCCAGCAACTCTTTTTTAAGCTCTTCCTTTATTTGAGAAGAGATATTTTTTCCATCTAATATCATAGTTTCTCCTTCCAGCTGTACAGTTAATTTAGTTTGTCTCCTTTTTTAAGCACATTTCCATTTATGATATCTGCTCCACTTAGAAGTTTTTTATTTTCAGGTTTTACTTCTGTCAATATAACACTTCCATTTCCAGTTTTCACAATGACTCCTGCACCTTTTTTTATGTCTACTATTTCTCCAGCTGTTCCTTCTTCATAACTTTTAAAATTTTCTTTTACTCCATATATTTTAAATATTTTATCATCTAAAGTTGTATAAGCACTTGGAAAAGGATTCATACCTCTTACAAAATTGAATATTTCTCTTTCAGTTTTGTTCCAGTCTATCTTACAATCTTCTTTTTTAAAAGGTTTTACAAAAGTTGCCTCTGAATGATTCTGCTGCACTCTTGGCGCTTCTTCTTTTTCTATAAGTTTTACAGCTTTTAAAAGAGCTTCTGCTCCCAAATCTTTTAATCTGTCATGAAGAGTTAAAAAGTTATCTTCATCTTTTATTTCAGTTGAAACACTAAGTATCATATCCCCTGCATCCAACTCTTCAGCAATATACATTATAGTTACTCCTGATTCCTTTTCTCCATGTATCAAAGCCGCATTTATAGGTGCTGCTCCTCTGTATTTTGGAAGAAGGGATGAGTGAACATTTATCACTCCATATTTTGGCATATCTATTATCTCTTTAGGAAGTATTTTTCCATAAGCGACTACCACAATTAAATCTGGATTCAATTCTTTTATGATATTCTGAGTTTCTTCAGTCTTTAAGCTGTTTGGCTGATACACAGGTATATTATGCTCCAAAGCATATTCTTTTACTGGAGTAAATTTTATTTTTTTCCCTCTCATATTGGGCTTATCTACTTTTGTAAAAGCACCTATTATCTCATATTCTGAATTTAATACATCAAAACAAGGAACTGCAAACTCAGGAGTTCCCATAAAAAGTATTCTCATCATTTCACCTGCTTCTAATCTTTTTTATCATTATCTTTATTTATATCCTCTACAATCTCTATAAAAGATTTTATATCGTTAAATTCTTTATAAACCGAAGCAAACCTCACATATGCTACCTGATCTATACTTTTTAGTCTTTCCATTACCATTTCTCCTAATTCTTGAGTTGTAATTTCTCCTCTCAGTGAATTTTGGATAGTTTTTTCTATTTCAAGAACAAAAGTTTCAAGGCTTTCTCTGCTTATATTTCTTTTGACAGTAGCTGCTACAAGTCCTCTCATAAGCTTATTTCTATCAAATCTATCTCTTCTCTTATCTTTTTTCACTATGAACAAAGGAGTTTCTTCTACTTTTTCAAAAGTAGTGAACCTTTTTTCACATTTTATGCACTCACGACGTCTTTTTATTGAATATCCATCCATAAAAGAACGGCTGTCTACTACCTTTGTATCTTCAGAATTACAAAATGGACATTTCATTTTTATCACCTATATTGATTCTTTATTATTTATGCACTCTAAAACTTCTTTAGGAGTTTTACATGCAAGGAGTTCATTCCTAAAACTTTCTTCTCTTATTAACCTTGATATTCTTGCTAATACTTTTAAATATACTTGGCTGTCTTTGATAGGTGAAGCAAACACAAAGAACAGGTTTACATTTTCATTATCCAACGCTTTAAAATCTATTTTTTCATTACTTATACCAAATGCTATTGTTAATTTTTCAGCAGCATCGGTTTTAGCATGGGGAATAGCCACTCCTTTTCCAATTCCTGTACTACCTAATTTTTCTCTCTACTAATGCCTTATATATAGCATTTCCTGTATTATCTACATCAGGAGACACCCCGATAAGCCCTGCAAGCTCCATTAAAACATCCTCTTTATTTTTTGATTTTAAATTAAGAGATATTAAGTCTTCTGACATATAATCAGTGATCTTTACTATATTAATCATTCTCTACCCCCATTAAATAATTTTTTAATTTTAGTTCTATTCCTAAATGAAAATTTAAATATCTTTCAAAAAGAAATATTACATTTTTTATTTCTTTAATACTGTAATCTTCTTCAATTATACTTTTTACTTTATCATTCAGAAATTTTTCTATTATATCTTTTTCTTTAGGAGATACTTTGAAAAATCCTTCTGTTGCTTCCAATAAAAAAGTACTTCTTTCAAAAGAAAAACAATAACCTTCCCCAGTTGAAAACCCCAACCCTTCATCTTTGATCACTTTAAAAAGATAAAAAGCTGTTAATATATAATTTTTTTTCTCATCATTACTGCTTTTTAAAAAGTTCAAACTTTTTAGAGTGAGTGAAAACAACTCTTTTTTTCTATTGTTATCTACTAGAATAGAATTTAGTATAGAGGTGATATACAGTCCTATTCCCAGAACATCTATATTTTCTTTTATCTCACTAAATGAATCAATTGTAGTTAGATTAGAAAGTATAAAATTTTCTCCTTTTTTATAAAAAGTAAATTTTGATAAAGCAAGTATATCAGTTGAACTTTGTTCTCTTTTCTTGCTTTTTCTTATTCCTTTCACAAGGACATTTACCTTTCCAAAAGTTTCTGTAAAAATAGTTATATATCTATCTGCTTCCCCAAAATCCTTTTTATTTATGACTATTCCATTACTATCAAAGAATTTCATTACTCCAGCACAAATTCCTTCCCATCAAATTTAGGATCAATCTGATAATTTTTTATATTGATAACTCCAATTTTAATATCGTTATCAAAGAGTTCAAAAGAAACAGGAAGAAGATAACCATTTATTTTTTCAAATTTATTAAATTTTATCGTAACTCCATCTTCAAGAGATATTTCTTTTATCTCATTATTATAATACTTTTTTCTAAAATTGATATCTTTTTTTTCTTTTTCAAAAATATAATTTATAACTTCTATTATTCTATTTTCGTCACTGCTTATTTTTTCATGAGTAACCTGCTGAAAAATAGGAAGATATATTGTTTTTTCATTTCCATTATAAATATAAAGTTCTCCTTTATTCATTTCAGGAAATGTGATTTCTTTTCTTATTTTATCTGGGACTTGAAATTTTACATCATACCCAGTTTCTCTTTCTCCACTATTTACTACAAGCGTTTCCTGAGTAGAAAAAGCTAAATTTTTAATATTTGAAATTCTCTTTTCTGAAGAAAAAGCTGTAAAAAATATCAAAAGAAAACATATTAGTATCCATTTCT